>JANOAY010000980.1:0-2379 GCA_031411375.1 Pedosphaera sp.
GAAACGAATCTCGCGGGGCAGGGCATCGAGTCCCTGTTCGACGATGCTGTCGATGCGGTGATTGATTTCCCGTTTCGACCCCGCGTGATAGGCGTGCTTTGTTTGCGGGCCGATGATGTGGGTAAGGTCCAGTCCCTCTGCCTTCATCGACTTGGCCATGGCGTCCGCCGCCTGTTTTTGTCCGTCGATTTCACCGTTGTAAGCCACCGTCGGGAGGTTGAAAAAGTTCAGCGCGTAATCCGTGGCGTCGTATTGATGCCAGAGCGCCTGCTCGTACCAGGTCGGTTGAACTTTCTCGTTCTGGAAAACTTTCAGGAAATCCGCCGTCTCGGAAAAGCCCGCGCCCGGCGCCGCCGCCGCCCAGCGTCCCGGATAATGCGCCGCGATGTGCCACGCCGCCGCGCCGCCGAGCGAGAAGCCGCGAATTACGATCCGGTTCTCATCAATCGCGTAACGCTTCTGCACATCCGCCAACGCCTCGAAGACGTCGCTCTCGCCCGCGAGCTTCTGGCCGTTGCAGAAGCGACTGTAGGTGTGGAGCACGATGGCATTGCGCGGCGTGAAGTCGCCGAGCGATTTGGTGCGCTGCGCGAGGAAGCTGAGTTCGCTCAAGGTCTCGCCGCGTCCGTGAAACCAGAAATCGAGCCGCCACTCGTGCGGCGAATTCGGCGTGTAACTCGCCGGCACGACCAGCCCGTACGGCTGCACCGAGCCATCCAGCGCCGACACGTAACCGCGCACCACCAGACCGGTGGCCGAGACCCATGCGGGCTTGCCCTCGCGCAACTGCGCTACGCGCTCCAGGCCTTGCTTGAGCAGATTGCGCGCGTCGCGGACTTCGTTCGTCGCGTTGAAAATCTCGTCGTATTGGACGGCCCAGCGCACGGCCTTCTCGAAAATCTGAATGTCCGGCAGCAGCGCGAGCGCGTTGGATTTGCCTTTGAACTCGGCGCGCAATTTTTCGATCTCAGCGTTGAGCGCGCCGGCTCCGTCAAGCAGTTCCGCGCGCACTTCCGGGGCGAGCTTCGCGCCCGGCGGCGGCACGGGACGAACCTTCTCAACGATGTTGTCCGCCGGGCCGTCGGCGAACAACGCGAACGTGGCCAGAAGGCTGAACAAAGGAATGGTGGAGCGCATGAGTGGGATGAAACCACCAATCGCGAAAAGCGAAACGAGAAAAATAGTGGGGCAGCCGTCCCGGCTGCCCCACTACGTCATCACGTTGCCGCCTTGATTTCCCGGCGCGCGCCTTGCAGCTTGGCCGGACATGACACGTTCTGCTGCGGCTCTCTCCATCACCTTGATCGGTGCGCTCGCGCTCACCACGCCGTTGCGCGGTGCGGACACGTTGGAATTCAAGGAAGTGTTCGATCTGATCCGCACCAACGCCGCCGGCATCAGCGAGGCGGAACTGAACCGCGCCGCCGTGGACGGACTCCTCGCGAAGGTGAATGCGCGCGCCTGGCTTGTCGATCCCGCCAAGTCCTCCGCCACGGACGCGAACGCCGCGCCTGTTTCCTCCAGCGCGCTCTTCGACGAGAGCTACGGCTACATCCGCGTCGCGCACCTGAGTCCGCGCCTGCCGGAGCAATTCGCGTCCGCATTGGGAAAGCTTCTCACCACGAACAAAATCAAAGGGCTGGTCATTGATCTCCGTTATGCGGGCGGCAATGACTACGACGCGGCGGCGAAAGTGGCGGATCGTTTTCTCGGTTCGGAGCAGCCGCTGCTCGACTGGGGCCAGGGCGCGGCGAAATCCACGGACAAGACGAACGCCTTCCGCCAGCCCGTCGCCATTCTCGTGAACCATTACACCACTGGCGCGGCGGAGGCGCTGGCGGCGGTGTTGCGCCAGAAGGACATTGGACTGCTCATCGGCACAAACACGCCGGGACAGGCCAGCATCACCAAAGATTTCCCGCTGAAGAACGGTTCGCTGCTCCGCATCGCTGTCGCGTCGGTGAAGGCGGGTGATGGTCAAGTCGTGGAGCAGCTCAAACCCGACATCCAAGTGGACGTGAATCCCGAAGACGAGCGCGCCTACTTCCTCGACGCCTACAAAGTGCTGCCCCGCGCCACGGCGGGCGGCCTGACGAATCTGGCGAGCGTCACCATCACGAACAAGCCGCGCAAACGGATGAACGAAGCCGAACTCGTCCGCATGTTGCGTGACGGTGAAAGTTCCGACGACGAGAACGCGAAGCCCGCCCGCGCGGCGGAGACTCCGAAGCCGCTCATCACCGATCCGGCCTTGGCCCGGGCGATTGATTTGTTGAAGGCGCTCGCCGTGGTCCGCCAGACCCGGGCGTGATGGAGCGGGCTTCGACCAATGCTCGTGGGGCAGCCGTCCCGGCTGCCGCTTGTCCACTGGCCGTCTCG
>JANOAY010000981.1:0-2146 GCA_031411375.1 Pedosphaera sp.
TGACCGGCCACGTCGCGCGGCGTGAGGAACGCAACAGCTACAAGGCGGCGGGCAACCGGCTGCTCAATGTCTTCCCCGGTTCAGCTCTTTTTGAACGCGGTGAGCTGGTGAAGAAGCCCGGCCCCAAGCCCGCGCCGGGCGCACCCAAGCTGCGCTCGACTCAGCCGCAATGGATCGTGGCCGGTGAAATCGTCGAGACCTCGCAACTCTTCGCGCGAACGTTGGCCGGGATTGATCCGCAGTGGATTTTCCAACTCGCCCCGCACTGCTGCAAAGTCGCGCACCTCGCGCCGCATTGGAGCGCCAGCGCGGGACGCGTGCTCGTCGAGGAAGTCATCACGCTGCACGGGATAGAAGTGCAGCGGCGCAAGGTCGCCTACGGAAACATCAACGCCTCGGATGCCACGATGATCTTCATCCGCTCGGCGCTGGTGGAAGATGATCTCGTGCCGAAGAGCGTGCCGCGCGGCTCGCGCGTGTCCGCACTCACGGCGGAGATGGACGATGACGAAACGGAACTCTCGGCTCCCGGTTGCAACGCCAATTCCGCCTACCGCTTCCTTGATCACAACCGCGCCGTGCGGCAGAAGATCGAGAACTGGCAGACGCGCGTCCGCCGTTCAGACTTTGCGGATTTGGATCAGGCGCTGTTCGATTTCTACGCGAGGCATCTGGAGAACATTTCCTCTACGCACGATTTGAACCGCCTGCTCCGCGAGCAAACTGATCCGAACTTTCTCTACATCCACGAGGCCGATCTGGCGGGCGGCCCGGTCGCCAGCTACGACACGGAGGCATTCCCGGACGCGCTGCCGGTGAGCGGCCAACCCGTCGCGCTGGCCTACGCCTACGCGCCCGGCGAGGATCACGATGGCGTGACCATCCAGCTTCCGTTCAGCCTCGCGCACACGGCTTCGGCCTCGTTGCTCGAATGGGCCGTGCCCGGATTGCGCGAGGAAAAAATCAGCACGCTGCTGCGCGCACTGCCGAAATCCATTCGTCGTGAGCTAATGCCGTTCCCGCCGAAAGTCGTGGAGATCGTGCGCGACTTTCAGCCGTCCGGCCAATCCTTCCTCGCGGACCTCGGGCGCTTCCTGCACGAGCGTTACGGCGTGCCGGTGCCGGCGTCCGCGTGGCCGGCGGACGCGCTGCCGAATCATCTGCGCCCGCGCATCGAGATCGTCAGCCACGATCAGAAGAAGCTCGGCACCGGCCGCGATCTGGAAACACTCCGCAAAAAACTCGCGCAGGTAAAAACTGAACCCGCGAAGGAACCGGCCGCGTGGCAGCGCGTCGCGCAACAGTGGGAACGCTTCGACTTACGCGGCTGGACGTGCGGCGATTTGCCGGAGCGCGTGACCGTGAGTGAATGCCCCGGCTTGCCGCTCTACGGCTGGCCCGGTCTGCACTTCGAGGAGGGCAACGTGAACGTCCGCCTGTTCCGCAGCCAGGCCGCCGCGCGCTCGGCCTGCGTCCACGGCGTGCAGCGGCTCGTGGAACTGGCGATTGAAAAAGACCTCGCGTGGATCGAAAAAGACCTGCGCGCCTTGAAGCAGTTTGAGTTGCTCTTTGCTCCGCTGGGCGATGGCGAACTCTTGCGCGAAACGGCGCTCGAACATCTAAAGCGACATCTCCTGCCCGCTGGGCTGCTGCCTGCACTGAGCGGGATTCATTTCCAAAACGCCGTGGACAGCGCACGCGCGCGCCTGCCCGGATTGGTTCCGCCGTTCGTCGCGCGCGTCGGATTGATTCTCCAACTGCGTCAGCAAGTGCAGTTACGCCTCGGCCCCGTCGCGCCCGCCGCGCCGCCGCGTCCCAAGACGCTGAATCAATTCAGCCTGCTCGGCGCGCCGACGCCGGTTGCGCCTGCGAGCGGCAATCCGTTGACCGGCGAACTCACCGCGCTGCTGCCGTCGCGCTTTCTCGAAGAGGTTCCGTTCGACCGTCTGCCGCACGTCCCGCGTTATCTGAAGGCGCTGCTCACGCGCCTCGAACGCGCGGCGTTAAATCCGGCCAAAGATCAGGAGCGCGCCCGCCAGATGGCGCCGTATCAATCCGCGTGGAAACAACTGCTAGCTGCGCCGCCGCGTTCCGCCGAAGCGTGTCAGGCCATGCAAGAATTCCGCTGGATGATCGAGGAGTTCAA
>JANOAY010000982.1:0-2719 GCA_031411375.1 Pedosphaera sp.
CGGCGGATCATCCATGAGCACAACGGGGCGATCACCGTAGAGAGCCAGGCGGGGGCGGGCACGACGTTTCACGTTTTCCTGCCGCTGCTTTAACGTGCCCCCGGCGTCCCGCCGGGTGCAGGCGCGCAAAGTCCTTCGGTCCCTCCCTGGTCGAGCCGCGTTCGTCGTCAGATGATCCCCGCCCGGCGGGACGCCGGGGGCACGCTCACTCCGCCGCCAGATCAAAACGGTCGAACAACTTCCCCACCGCCCACACGCCGCCGGAAATTTCCGCCGTCAAAGTTATCGCCGCGAGCAACGCCCCGGCCAGTGGCGCGAGACTCAACGCACCGGCGAAATGCAACGGCGCGAATCCCAACGCGAAGGCCAGCCCCGCCGGCACCACCGTCACGCCGATCAAAATCACCTGCCCGAAGAACATCAGCAGCCGCTGGCCTGTGACCTCGATGCCTTGCGGCGTGTCGGTGCGCGACTGAAACCAGCCGGGCAGCAGCAGCACGGCGGCGTTTGGAATGAGCAGCGCGAGTCCGTTCCAAAACGGCGCGAGCAACGCCGCCGCCAGCAGCCACGTGAGCGGAATTTTCGGCAGCCCCGGCGGCAGGCCCGTCGTGACCAGCAGCCCGCCGAGTCCGGCGAGCAGGACCCATTGCACCGCCGTGATGATGACCAGGGGCGCGAGCAGTTCACCCAGCACGACCTGCCAGCCGCGCAGCGGAAACAGTTTCAGTACATCCATCGCGGCGAGATCCTGGCGGAAATCGCAGCGCATCATTTGCGCGCCGAGCAGGAGGGACCAGAAGAAGAACATCACCAGAACCATCGCCGCCACGCCCGTGAACATGCCGCCCCGGCGCATCTCGGACTTGGCGAAGAAGAACGCCATGAAGACGAATGGCAGCAAAATGATCAGCAGCGTGCGCGGCCGGATGGAGCCGAAGAATTGAATCAGGTTCTTCCACAGAAACGCCACGGGCGGAAAGCCCAGCGGCGCGAGGCGGAACGGCGCGGGCCGGCCTTTCACCGGCTTGGTTTCCAATCCCTTTCCCTGCCGCGCTGCCGCCACGCGCTCGGCCACGCGTCGCGACAAATCCAGTGATGCCTCCTCGAACGCCACGTTCGAGCGAATAACCCAAAGATAATGCAGAGCGACCACGCCGAGCGCCGCCGGCAGCGCCTTGAAAAAATCCAGCGGCGTGGCCGCGAGATAGGGCGCGATCACCGCGCGGAACGGCCACAGCAGGACCGAGAGCGGCGGCGTGGCGAGCAGTCCGCGCGCGTAGTCGGGCCACGCCTTCCAGTCCAACGCGTTGTCGAACGTGGGCCGGGATAAATTGTTTTGCGCCCAAAGAATTGTCCCGCCGACCAGCGCGGCCAGGAGCAGGAACACGACGAGGCGGCGCGACCAATTGGAGATGCCGCGCTCCAGCAGCAGCGTGCGCGCGAACGACGCGCCGAGAAAGTGCAGCCCGAGCGTCGAGAGAATCACCCACCAGCCCAGCATCCGCATCCAGGCGTGGCCGTCCACCAGCCAGCGTCCGGTGAAGAGCGTGAGGATGAGCACGGTGAAGAGGATGGCGAGTTGCGAGCGCAGCAGCTTCAGATGAATGAGCGCGCGACGGCTGACCGGCGCAGGAAACAGAAACGCCACTTCCGCCTCAGTGAACGCCAGCGCCGCGCGCGCGTGCGGAAAAATCCACGCACTGGCCATGATGACGAACAGCACCAGCACGCCGAGGATCAGGAGAATGGATTGATCCATCACCGCCTGATTCGCGCCGCGCCGGCTGCCGAAAAAAATCGCCTGGAAGAAATACCACGACACGTAGAGCAGGCCGAAGACGGCTCCGATCATATACTTGGGCTGCTTGAGGCGCCGGAGCCGCGACTTCATCCGGTTCACGAACGAGCGCGTGATGAGAAAGGCGAAGGCGTCAATCATGACGGCAGCCTGGGCGGCTCCTCGGTGGCGCGGAGGAAAATTTCTTCCAGCTTGGCGGTGTCCCCAAATTCGCCGAACTGCGCGCGCACTTCCGCCAGCGTGCCGCCAGCCACGCGGCGTCCGCTCTTCAAGATCAGCAGGTGCGTGCAGATTTCTTCCACCAGATGCAGCAGGTGCGAGCTGATGATGATGGCCGTGCCGGCCCGCGCGCGTTTGACGATGGAGTCTTTCATCCGCCGGATGCCGAGCGGGTCGAGACCGGTGAGCGGTTCGTCAAAGAAGATGACGCGCGGTGAATGGAGCAGGCCGCAGGCGATGACGAGCTTCTGCTTCATGCCGCGCGAGAGTTCGCCGGGGAGTGAATTGATTTTGTCCGTGAGTTCCAGTTCGGCGAGCAGTTCGTGGCCGAGACGTTCGGCATCGGCGACGCGGTAGATGCGGGCGATGAATTCGAGATGCTGCCGGACGGTGAGGTAGTCGAACAGGCGCGGCTCGTCGGAGAGAAACGCGATCTGTTGTTTTGCTTCGACGGGATCAGCCGTCATGTCCGCACCACAGACAAGAATGGTGCCGCGCGTAGGCGGAATAATGCCGGCGAGGCAGCGCAAGGTGGTGGTCTTGCCCGCGCCGTTCGGGCCGACGAGTCCGAGCACTTCGCCAGGCTGGACGGCAAGGGAAAGTTCGTTCACCGCCACGAACTGATCGTAGAGCTTGGTGAGTGCGGTGACTTCAATCATTTCCTGGAGCGCGGGTTTTTAACCCGCAGCACTGTGACACGAC
>JANOAY010000983.1:0-2446 GCA_031411375.1 Pedosphaera sp.
CATGTCACGATTGATTGTTCCCCGCCGCCAGTTCGCGCCGCGTGAACATCCAGATGCCGAAGAGCGCGACCACGCCGCCCAGCACCAGCACGATTTGCCCGAACGCCGCGAGCACCGTCACCCACTCGATGCTGCGGCCCGTGCTCAACGCGTCCACCGGCGAATAGCCCTCGACCATTTTGAAAATCGAGAGCAGCCCTTTGAAGAGCAGCACCACCGGCGTATCAATCACCGACTGGCCGACCTCGCCCGTCTCCTCGTTCACGCCCATGATCGTGCCGGACTCGACCACCGAGGCCAGCGTGCCGCTCGATAGCGCGACCAGCATCAGGCTCGCGGAGACAAACGCCGCGACCGGGAACGACAGGAAACTCGCCGCCGCCAGCCCGAGCGCCGCCAGCAGCGCGAACCAGAACAAAATGATGAGCAGCGCGCGCACGAAATTGATCCCGAAGCTGCCCTCGCGATAGAGAATCTCGAAGCCCTCGTCATTCGGCACGATGAGCATCACGTTGTCGCGGTTCTCCAAGTTCACCGTCAGCACGCCCTTTTCGTTCCAGAGGTTCGGCGCGATTTTAATTTCGTGAAACGAGTTGTCGGAGAGCGAAAGATACTGGCGCTCGTGACGCGGCGAATCGGGATCGCCCACATCCAGCACCGTGCGAAATGTGCCGAGCATGTTCGTGCTCGCCGCGTGAAACTTCAGCCGCACGAATAACGGCTGATCGCGCAGCAACGCCGTGCGATAGCCGAGATCCATCGTCCATCGCCGCATCGTGTTCGGCATCAACCCGCTCACCTTCAGCCGCTCGCGGATGATTTCTTTCGCCGCCGCTGCCGCCGCCGGATTGTTCACCGGAGAATCCTTCGTCTGCTGACGGAACACCTGTTCCACCTGCGTTTCGAGATCGGGCTGCGGCTCCTTGATCGAGCCGCGCGCGACGAATACTTCCTCGCGCAAAATTTTCTGCTGCGCCGCCGGCAGTTCCTGCGCGCGGAATTGCAGCAGGAGGAAAATGCACGCGCCCGCCAGCGCCAGCAGCGCGGCGTCGAGGCTCACGATGCCCAGCCATTTGCCCAGCCAGATTTGCCAGCGCGCCACCGGCTTCACGCACACCATCTGCATCTGATTCTCCTCGATGTCCCGCGCCAGCGTGCCGCACGACAGCCAGAGCGTGCAGAGACCCAGCAACGCCGTGACCACGCTCAAAGTGTAAGTGAGCAGAATCTGCGTGAACCCGCGCGCCGTGCCGTCGTCGCGAATGACCAGCGGCAGCAGGATCACCGAGCCGATAAGCAGCACCGCGATGACCCAGAACAGGCGGAACCGCAGCGCGGCCTTCCAAGTGAGCCAGGAGATGGTGAGGAGTCGTTGCATGACTTAGAGGCCGAAGGCTCTGGGACTGCCGTGAGAATCACAGCTCTGGAAAACGGCGGAGCCGTCCCCCCGTCGCTCCGCTCCACCTAAGAGCGGCAATTCTTGCCGCAGTCCGAGAGCCGATGGCTTCACTTCTTCCCCCTCAGCAAAGACGAAAGCTTGTCATTCGCCTTGCTCAAATCCACGGGCTTCGCCGTCTCCACCGTTTTCTCACTGGCGGCTGGCTGGACCGCCACCTGAGTGAGCGAAGCCAGCTTTCCTTCGTTGACCGTCGGCGCGCTCGGGGCCGTGACGACTAGCTCGTCCTTCACCGTCACCGCCGCTGCCGTGAACCGTTCCAAAATCTTCTCCGAGGTTGGCGCGGTTCCGCCATCGCCCTTCAAATACGCCGCCACCTTCGCGCCGCCCACCGCACCGGATGTTTCCGCCGATTGCGCGCGGGCCCTCTCCACCACGTCGAGAAAGTAGCTTTCCAGGTTCTGCGTCGGCGTATCGACACGCACTTTGTCGTCGCTCACATCGCGGCGGATGAGTTCCAACACCTTCTCCATCGTCGCGCGCGGCAAAGTCGGCGTCGTGATGCGCACGGCATCGGGAGTGGCCAGTAGTTCCTTCAAAGTTCCCTGCGCCTGAATCTTGCCTCCGTAGTAAATCACCACGCGATCGCACACGTCCTCGACGTCGGAGAGCAGGTGGCTGCTGAGAATCACCGTCTTGCCGCGACGGGCCAGCGCCACAATGAGGTCTTTCACTTCGCGGCAGCCGATGGGATCGAGCCCGGCGGTCGGCTCGTCGAGGATCACCAGGTCGGGATCGTTGATCAGCGCCTGCGCCAGGCCGATGCGGCGCTGCATACCCTTCGAGAATTCACCCACGGCCCGCGTGCGCGCGCCGGTCAGACCCACCATGTCGAGCAATTGCTCCGAGCGCCGCGCGCGTTCCTCCTTCGGCAGCGTGAAAAGGTTTCCAAAAAAATCCAGCGTCTCGCGCGAATCGAGGTAGCGGTACAAATACGACTCCTCGGGCAGATACCCGATGCGCGCCTTCGTCTTCACGTCTCGGGGCGAG
>JANOAY010000984.1:0-9988 GCA_031411375.1 Pedosphaera sp.
AGCTTGTGCGCCCAGATTTCCTTGAGGCCGACGGCGATGGCGTTGGTGAGGTTCACCGGGCGGCTCCCGATTTAACGCAAAGGCGCAAAGGCGCAAAGGCGCGGAGAAACAAGGTTTCCGTCTTGCGTCTTTGCGCCTTGGCGTCTTGGCGTTGAACTTTTGCTGACATCACAACGGCATCAATTCCACTTTTTCCGCCGGCTCCGTTTTATGACCGAGGAAGCGCGCGGCTAATTCATCGAAGCGATCCACCTCGTCCGTGACGAACGGATGGATGAGTCCAGCCCGACGACGGCGCGTGTTGAGCAAGTGCAGCGCGGCGAGGCGATCTTTGACAAAGTGCGCGCAGCTTTCCGCCGAGTCCACGAGCGTGATCTTTTCGCCCACGACCTGCTGAATCACCTTTTTCAGCAGCGGATAGTGCGTGCAGCCGAGCACCAGCGTGTCAATGCGGCGGCGCAGCAGTGGCGCAAGATATTCGCGCAGCACGCGGCGCGTCACGACGTGATCGTGCCAGTCTTCCTCCACCAACGGCACGAGCAGCGGGCAGGCGCTGGTGAACACCTGCACATCATCGCGTCGCGCGAGAATGGCCTTGCTGTAAGCCCCGCTGCGAATGGTCGCGCGCGTGCCGATGACGCCGATGCGTCCGGTGTGCGTCGCCGCCAGCGCCGCCGTCGCGCCGGGAATGATCACGCCGAAGACGGGCAGCGCGAACTGTCGCTCCAAGGTCGCCAGCGCCCACGCCGACGCGGTGTTGCAGGCCACGACCACGGCCTTCACGTTCCGCTCCAGGAGGAAGCGCGTGTCCTCGCACGAGTAGCGGATGACGGTGCCGGGCGACTTGTTGCCGTACGGCACGCGCGCGGTGTCGCCGAGGTAAATCAAATCTTCATTCGGCAGCACCCGATGAATCTGCCGCACCACGGTCAGTCCGCCCACGCCGCTGTCGAAGATGCCGATGGGGAGCGAGGCCCGGCGCGCTGCGGCTTTTGATGAGTAGGTGAGATTCATCGGTGGAAAACTTTTTTAACCACGGATGGACACAGATAAACACGGATGGAAGAGAAGGCCGAAGTCATGATGCGGACGGTTGCAAACCAGAAAAATGTTGGGTTCCCCATCCGTGTGCATCTGTGTCCATCCGTGGTTAAAATTTTCCCGCTCACGGCTCGATCAACCGGCGGTAGCTGCCGATGCCGCTGGCGATGGACGCGGCCAGTTTCGCCCGCCACGCCTGGCTGTAAATGTTCCGCGCTTCGGCGGGATTCGTCATGAAGCCGCCTTCGATCAGCACGGCGGGCATGGTTGCGTCGCGCAGCACCTGGAAGCGCGCGCGCTTCACGCCACGATCCTCGCTGCGCAAGTCGCGCGTCATCGCCTTCTGAATTTCGTAGGCCAGCACCATGTTGCGTGAGTTGTGCGCGTTGCCGTGATAGTTGCGGTTGCTCGCGCCCTCGCCGCGCGCGTTCGTGCTGGTCGCTCCGGCGGGCGTGAGGCAGTAGGTCTCCGCGCCGCGCACGCCGGGACCGCCTTCGCCCGAGGCGTTGAAGTGCAGGCTGAGGAGCAGGTCCGCGTTGCGTCGCCGCGCAAGGTCGGGGCGCACGGGCAGTTCGACCATCGTGTCCCCCGTGCGCGTGTAGGAAACGGTGTAGCCCGCCTTGCGCAAGACCGCGCCCAGTTCCTGCGCGAGCAGCAGCGTGTAGCGTTTCTCCTGCTCGCGCCCTTCCATGTTGCCGGGGTCGCTGCCGCCGTGGCCGGCATCAATGCAGATGTGTTTGATCTTCGTCTTCGCGCGCGCCTTCGGCGGGTAGAGCAGGGGATTGATCGCGGTGGTGAGGTCGAGCGCGGCGAGATATGGCGTGCCGTTGATGCCGCGCACGGCTTCGGAGAGCAGGATGAGCACGCCGTTGAATTCCATCCGCTTCGAGTCCGTGGTGAAAGTCAGGCGGCGGGTGCTGCTCGCCAGGGTCACGTCCTTGCCCTGCGCACGGTAGGAGAAGCCGTTCGCGCGCGCCCACTGGTCGAGGCGGAGATAAGTTTTGCCGCCGAAGGACATCTGCTCGACCTGCGCGGCGCGGGCCTGAAAAGCCGGACCGCACATCGCGCAGAGCAGCAAGGCGAGAGCGACGGCATTTTTCACGCGCGCGAAAGTGCCTGCCGTGACGCGGCGGCGCAAGGGGCATCAGGCAGGAAGCGGGGCTGACGCGCAGGAAATCTCAAATCCCAAATCCCAAAGTCCAAATCCCAAACAAATTTCAAATTCCAAATTTCAAATCCGCCGCCCGTGGCTGCGACCGGACTCCAGCCCGTCGTTCCATGAACACGAACGAATCTTGGAGTTTGCCGCTTGGAATTTGTTTGGGATTTGGATTTTGGGATTTGGATTTTTTCCGTACCTACTTCCGCTTCTTCTTCAGCCGTCCCTTGAACGTCAGTTCGGCCACGCCGGATTTGTCGAGGCCGCCGAGGCCTGCCTTGACCATGCGGTCGAACTGCTTCTTCGCGGCGGCGGCGAGCGGGGCGTCAATCTTGTTCTTCTTCGCGAGCGCGAGGGCGATGCCGGAATCTTTCGCGGCGTGCGCGCCGGAGAAGAAGCAGGAGTGGTCGCGCTTCTGCATGTCTTCGCCGTCCGTGGCGAGCACGCGGGAGTTCGCGCCGGTCTGGGAAAACACTTCGCGCAGCATCGTGAGGTCGAGGCCGAGCGCCTGGCCGAGGCCGAGACCTTCCGCGAGTCCGGCGGTGTTGATGTTCATCACCATGTTGACCAGCGCCTTGACTTGCGCGGCGCTGCCGGCCTTGCCGATGTAGCGGAGCAGCTTGCCATCGTCGCTCAGTTTTTCGAGCAACGCCTTGACCTTCTTGAATGCGGATTCTTCGCCGCCGCACATCAGGTAAAGCTTGCCCTCCCGCGCCTGCGTGATGCTCGACGCCATGCAGGCTTCGAGCGACTGGGCCTTGGCTTTCTTCGCCAGCTTCTCGACTTCGACGTGGACCTCGGGGGAGATGGTGGCGCAGTTGATGAAAACTTTGCCGGCGGCTTTCACGAGCAGGCTGTCGCCTTTGGTCGCGAAGATTTTCCGCATCGCCTTGTCGTCGGTGACGACGGTGAGAATCACGTCCGCGAGCGCGGTTACGTCGGCGAGCTTTGCGCAGGCGGTCGCGCCGGTCTCCTGCGCGATGGCTTCGGCCCCCGCGCGGTTCACGTCATAGACGGCGGTCACTGGCCAGCCGCATTCCTTCAAGCGCCGCGCCATGTTCGCGCCCATGCGCCCGACGCCGATGATGCCAATTCGTTCTGCCATAAATATTTGGTGTTGAGTGATTTTGAGTGCGCGCTGTTCTAGGAAGATTTTCCAAGGTGCGCCAGTGAGAAGTTGACGGAGCGCGGACTTTCCAGTCCGCAGCAATGTTCGATGACCGGGAGCATGCGCCTCGAAGGAAACCTGTCTGACGGAGTGCGTTGCTGCGGACTGGACAGTCCGCGCTCCGTCAGCGGGCGGCGCGCCCGCCCGCCGCCACCACCGCCGCCACGTTGTTCAGCGGCGGCACCAGCACCCAGCGGCCGTTCACCTGGCAGAAATCGCCGGGGCGCGAGGTGTTGCCGGTCTTGTCCACGGTGAGAGAGAAGACCGGCAGCTCCTGCGCGAGCCAGCCGCGCGTGCGCCACTCCTCCACCAGCGGACTGGGCGGGCCGGGACGCACGCGCCACAGTTCGCGCTGTGCGTCCGCGTCTTGCAACGACTGGGCGGAGGCGCGTTTGATTTGTTTGTTCACCTCGTCCACCACGGTCCACGCGGCGGCGGAATGTTTTTTGAACATGCGTTCCAGTTCGGCCTTCGTTGGGTTGAGTGAGAGCAAGGTGCGGCTCTTCTCCGCGTTGCTGCCGGTGCGGAGCGCGGTCTCCATGCGCTCGTAAAAATCCACCAGGCTTTTCTGCGTGGGATCGAGCGTGGGCGGTGCTCCGAGCGTGCCTCCGGCCTTGCGCAGCAGCGCGATGGTTTCTGCGCGCCCTTCGCGCAGCGCGTAGGCGAGCGGCGTTTCACCGCGCGCGTCGAGCACGTCCACTTTGGCGCGGGAACGCAGCAGCGATTGCACGATGTTCGCAAAGCCTCCGCCTGCCGCCGCGTGCAAGGGCGTGATCGCGGCCACGCCATCAATCGCGCTGGCATCCGCGCCTGCGGCGAGCAGCAGGTCCACGGCGGCGGCGTTGCCGATGCGCGCGGCCTCGCCGAGCGGCGTGTTGCCCGCGCGATTGCGGACGTTGACCTCGGCGCGATTCGCGAGCAGCAGCTTCACTTGCTCAGGCTGCTCCGTGAGCAGGACGGCGAGGAGCAGCGGCGAGGTGTCAAAGCTGTCGCGCACGTTGGCGGAGGCGCGGTTGGCGAGGAGCAGGCGCGTCATGTCCGTGTCCCCGCGGCGCACGGCGATGTGGAGGGGCGTCACGCCGCTGTCGGCGCGGACGTTCACTTTCGCACCGAGGGCGAGCAGCACTTGCGCGGCGTTGGTCTGCTTTTTTCCGGCGGCGATGTGCAACGGAGTCATCCCTTTTTCATCCGTGGCGTTCACGAGGTCGGGCGAGGACTTGAAGAGAAATTTGATCTGTTCGACATCGCCGACGCGCGCGGCTTCGTGGATGGGAAAACCGATGGCTATCAAATCCGCCGGACTCGGCTCCTTCGGCGCGGCGTTGGTTTTGACGGGAGCGGTTGCGACGGTGGCTGGCGCAGTGGTGCGATTCGCGGGAAAGAGCGGCGCGGCGGCGGCGGGCGGTTTGTTCGTCGGGGGCGGTGTGGTTTTGGCGACGACCGGGGCTTTGTCCAAGCCGCCCTGGGCGCGCAGGTAGGTGGCGATTTCGGGACGCGTGCTCGGCACGAGCCGGACGGGCGTGAGTCCGCTGAAGTCCGTGGCGTTGACGTTCGCGCCGCTGCTCACGAGCAGCTTCACCATTTCCAAATGCCCCGCGCGCGCCGCCTCGTGCAAGGCCGTGGTGCCGCCCGCGCGCGTGTTGAGCGCCGCGGGATTGGCGCGCACGAGACTGCGGACTTTTTCCAAGTCCCCGCGCCCGGCGGCGTCCTGCAATTCGCCCGCGCCCGCGCCGAGCGCGCCGCAGCACCACGCGAGCAACCAAAAGTGTTTCATGGAAAACATTGCAGCACGCGGGACGGAAGGCGGTCAAGAGGACGCAACGGCGCGCGGACTTTCCAGTCCGCAGCAACTTGCTGACATCAGCAGGCGTTTGGATGAATTAACACCGGCCGCCTTTCGAGGCTGGCTGCGGGCTGGAAAGCCCGCGCGCCTTCACGGCTCCGCCAGGCAGTAGAGAAATTTCTCCCCGCGCAAAAACAGTTCCTTCCCGGCCAGCGCCGCCGACGCGCTGAACGAGTCGTCGAGATGATTCACCGCCAGCGTCGCGTTCTCCGCATCGTGGCGCAGCACCACGGTCGTGCCATCGCGGCCCGTGATGTAGAGGCGGCCCGCCGCGCCGACGGGCGAGGAGAAGATAAAATCACGGATGCCATCAAGGCGCAGCGGCTCGCCGCGAAACTCGCCCGTCGCCGGATCGAGGCGCACGAGAATGTTCTGGTTGTGGCGGAGGTGATAGAGCGTGTCGCCGTAGAGCAGGGGCGAGGAGACGTAGGGCGTGAGACGGTTCAGTTTCCACGCGACGTTCGTGGTTGCGGTGATGTCGCCCTGCGCGCCGGCGAGACGAATGCCGAGCATGGCCTGCGAGTAGTAGCTGTTGCCCGCGATGATCATTCCGCGCCAATGCACCGGCGAGGAGACGACGTTGTCCGTGAGCCCGGCGCATTCCCAAAGTTGCGCGCCGGTCGCGAGTTCGTAGCCGCGCACACGCTTCGTGGCGCTGACGATGATTTGCGGTTTCCCGTCCACGTCCACGATGAGCGGCGTGGACCAGGAGGTTTTTTCATCGCGCGGAGTTTTCCAGAGCGGCTTTCCCGTACGCTTGTCGAAGGCGTGGAGGAAGGAACTGCCCTCGTGATCCCAGTTCACGAGGAGCGTGTCGCCGTGCAGCACGGGGGAACTGCCTTCGCCATGCGAGTGCAGCGTCTGCATCTGGCCGAGGTCGGCCTGCCACTTCACCACGCCGTTGGTGTCGAGGCAGTAAAGCCCCCGCGATCCGAAGAAGGCGTAGATGAATTCACCATCCGTGACCGGCGAGTTCGACGCGGGGCTTCCGGTGTCGTGGCCGCCCTCGTGCGGCCAGGCTTCGCGCACGGCGCGTTTCCAGAGCACGCGCCCGTCGGTCCGGCTCAGGGCCAGGACGAGGTATTGATTGGTGCGTGTGACCGGCACGCTGTCATGGACGCCGGGCGCGGAGTCATGCACCGGCTTTTGCGCCGCGCCCACCGGCGTCGCCGCGAGCACATACACGCGGTCGCCAAAAATGACCGGCGAAGAATGGCCTTGGCCGGGCAGCGCGACTTTCCACCGCACGTTTTTGGTCTCGCTCCATTCGACCGGCGGATCAGCCAGCGGCGCGACGCCGTTCGCGAGCGGGCCGCGCCACTGCGGCCAGTGGCCCGAACTGTTCGTCGCCGCCGGCGCAGAACTGAGCAGCGCCCCGAACAGCAGCGAGAACATCCCGCGCAGAAACGGTCGCGGGCCGAAGCACCGCCGGGCCGGGCTGAGGACGGCCCTCGCATCAAGTTGGAAGTGAGTCATACGCCTGCTCGCATTGTGTGAACCGCCGGGAAATTTGCCCGGCTTGGCCTTTGAACTCAATCGCTTCCCGGTGCGGGACGGTAAATTTAATTCCGAGGCGGAGCGAATCCCGGGCCGGGGAACGCCCAAATAAACAGTTGCCCCGTAAAGTCGCTTTGCTATCGTGCCGCCCCTTTCGGAAGGCCCAATGGCGGTTGCCACCAGGTTTTTCGAGAGGGTTGAACGGCCTTAATTTGCCGGTGCCCGTGTGGGCGCGGCGGCCACAATAACACTCAATCAAATCCGGTTATCCGCCGGATGGGCGGTTGCAAAACGCGACATGAAACGCCCGGAACCATTGGAACTAAGTAATGACCACCATCGGAGTTAAAGAACTGCTCGAAGCCGGCGTCCATTTCGGACACCAGACCCGTCGCTGGAACCCCAAGATGAAGCCTTTCATCTTCGACGCCCGCAACGGCATCCACATCATTGACCTCAGCAAGAGCGCGCAGCAGCTTGACGCGGCTTGCAACTATCTGTCCGGCCTCGTCCGCAAGGGCGGCCAGGTGCTGTTCGTCGGCACCAAGAAGCAGGCGCAGGAAACCGTGAAGGAATCGGCCAAGACCTGCGGCCAGCTTTACTGCACCGAGCGCTGGCTCGGCGGCACCCTCACCAACTTTCAGACCGTGAAGAAATCCATCGCGCGCATGAAGGCGATTGAGAAGATGGAAGCCGACGGCACGATCAACGACTACGTGAAGCAGGAGCAGTCCATGATCCGCCGCGAGCACGCGCGCCAGATCAAATACTTTGATGGTATCCGCTCGATGGAGAAGTTCCCCGCCGCGATGTTCGTCGTGGACGTGAAGCGCGAGCACAACGCGGTGGCCGAAGCGCGCCGCCTGAAGATTCCGATTGTGGCCATCACGGACACGAACGCCGATCCCGATCTCGTGGATTACCCCATCGCCGGCAACGACGACGCCATCCGTTCGGTGCGCCTGATTCTCAGCGCCATCGTGCAGTCCGTCGGTGAGGCGAAGGCGGACTACGATTCCAAGCGCGCGCGCAAGAACAACCCCGAGGAACAGGCGACGGCTCCCGCTCTGACGGAAGCGGCGGAAGCTCCGGCCCCGGCTCCGGCGGCCTAAGACAGCAACTTTGGCGGCGGGGAGCGGTGCAGACCGCATCCCCGCCGCTTTTTTCTCACTCAACTTTCAACTGACAACTCTCAACTCTTAAACATTTTATGGCAGAAATTACCGCCGGTGCCGTCGCCAAACTCCGCGAGATGACGGGCGCGGGCCTCATGGATTGCAAAAAGGCGCTCACCGAAGCGCAGGGCGAACTCGAAGTCGCCGTGGACATTCTCCGCAAGAAAGGCCAGGCCTCCGCGTCCAAGAAGGCCGGTCGTGACGCCAAGGAAGGCGTCATCGCCGCGCACATCGCGCCCGGTGCGCGCCTCGGTGTGATCGTCGAGATCAACTGCGAGACTGATTTCGTGGCGCGCAACGAAAGCTTCCGTGCGTTCTGCGATGACATCGCGAAGAAGGTGGCGGCGAATCCCAACGCCGACCTCGAAGCCGACCGCGTAGCTGCGGTCGCCAAGATTGGCGAGAATGTTTTGATCAACCGGCACCAGCGTATTGAAGTCGCCGGCAACGGTCTCGTGTCCGCCTACATTCACACCGGCGCGAAAGTCGGCGTGCTCGTGGAAGTCGGCGCAAACAATGAAGCGACCACGCAGAAGGAGGAGTTCAAGCAACTCGTTCGCGACATCACGCTCCAGATTGCCGCCGCGTTCCCGACGGCCGTCACGCGCGACGAGATTCCGGCGGACCTCATCGCCAAGGAAGACGAGATCAACAAGCAGTCCGACCGCCTCAAGGGCAAGCCGGCGGCGGCGATGGACAAGATTCTCCAAGGCATGCGCGAGAAGTATTTCCAGACCGCGTGCCTCGTGGATCAGGGCTTTGTGAAGAACCCGGAGATGACCGTGAGCCAGCACATCGGCTCCGTGTCGAAGACGCTGGGCGACGAGATCAAGGTGCGCCGCTTCGTGCGTTTCCAAGTGGGTGAATCGGCGGCGGCGTAAGCTGCGCAGTTTTTTCAGGCCGCGCTTCGCGAGAAGCGCGGCTTTTTTATTGGCCTCAAGCCAAGGACCCAAAGTGACGCCAAGGTGACATGCTTTTCGTTGGTAGCGAGGTTTGCGTGAGGCTTCACTTGGGTCAGGGAAGCCCGGATGTGGCCGTACGCTTACCGATGATTTGACGCCTCGAAAAAAATCCCGCAGTCTCCCCAACCAATGCAATTCACGAAAAAAATTTGCGTAATTGTTTCCTCTGTCGCGGTCATTACGTCCGCGCAGGTCTGGGCGCAAGCTCCCGCGCCCGCAGGGAACGATGGCCAACTGCGCGATGCGGTGCGTAAGGCGCTCGATAATCAGACGCCTGTTCCTGCTCCCGTGACGCCCGCGCCGGTCGAGCCGGTCGCGCCGAAAACCGCGCCGCTGCTCACGCCGGTGATGCCCGCCAAGCCCGCCGCGCCGTGGACGAACAGCGCGAACCCGACCAGTGTTTCCCTCACGCTCGACGAAGCCATCCGCCTTGCACTGGAGCACAATCTGGATTTGCAAGTCGCCCGCTACACGCCGCTCATCGCCGAGTATGACCGGCGCGCGCTCTACGGTGATTACGACCCCACGTTCAGCGCCGGGGTTCGGCGCGACAACAATCTGCGCGAAGCCGGCGGTCTGAACCTGAACACCGGCAACACCACGCCTGGCACTCGCAGCCGCTCGTATGCGGGCAACCTGGGCCTGGCCGGCCTGCTGCCCAGCGGTGCGACTTACGATCTCAGCCACATTTCCCAGCGCAACAAAGTCACCACCCCGAACGAGATCGGCACCAATTCCTTCGGACAGCCCGTCTTCGTCAAGAACACCGACGTCACTTGGGAATCCCAGGCCGCCGCGACGCTGACCCAGCCGCTGCTGCGCGACTTCTGGATTGACGGCACGCGCCTGCGGATTGGTCTGGCCCGGCAGGAAGTGACCCGCACCCAGCTCGATCTCGAACGCCAGATCATGCTCGTGGTGAACGCCGTCGAGCAGGCCTACTACGATCTCATCGCCCTGCACGAACTGGTGCGCGTGAACGAGGCGGACGTGGCGGTGAAGAAACAGTTTTTCGACGAGCAGCGCCGCCGTGTCGAAGTCGGCACGCTTGCGCCGCTGGAGGAGAAGCTCGCTCAGTCCGAATTGTCCAAGTCCGAAATTTTGCTCATCTACGCGCGCAACAACTCGGCCAACGGCGAGGCC
>JANOAY010000985.1:0-1743 GCA_031411375.1 Pedosphaera sp.
CCACCATGAGTGGTCAGTTGGAACTTGAACCTGGGAGCTTGTTTGGGATTTGAAATCTGGACTTTGGAATTTCCCCGCCCGCCAGCGCCGCACCCGTATGGCTGCGGCGTTCACGCGCGACTTTCTCCGGCGTTCCCACGGCCACGATTTCTCCGCCCTCATCTCCGGCGTCCGGCCCAAGATCAATCAGCCAGTCGGCGCAGCGGATGAGTTCGAGATTGTGTTCGATGATCAGGAGCGAATGGCCGTCATCCACGAGGCGCTGGAGAACTTCCACGAGCACGCGCACGTCATCGAAGTGCAGGCCGGTGGTCGGCTCGTCGAAGATGAAAAGTTTGGGGAGTTTCGCGTTTCGCGTTTCGCGTTTCGCCGCCACGGACTCGGCGAGATAGCTCACCAGCTTCAGCCGCTGGCTCTCGCCGCCGGAAAGCGTGTTGATCGGCTGGCCCGCGCGCAGGTAGCCGAGGCCGACGTCTTGCAACAGCTTCATGCTGCCCAACGCGTTGGCCCGATGACGCGACTCGGGCAGGCCGTTCAGAAATTCCACGACCTCATCAATCGTCGCGTCGAGGAGATCGGCGATGCTCCAGGAGAGGTCATCAGCAATCAGTGAGTCGGTAATCAGTTTTGCCTTCGCGCGCGGCTTGGCGGGTTTGGACTGATTGCTGATAACTGACTCACTGAATACTTTCCCCACCCGCTCCGACTCCAACTTGATCTCCAAAATATGCCCGCGATACCGCCGCCCACCGCACTCCGCGCAGGTCACGAAGATGTCGCTGAGGAACTGCATCTCAATCTTCTCAAAGCCCGCGCCGCGGCACTTTTCGCACTGGCCCTGGCCAGAGTTGAAGCTGAACGCGCTGGCGTTCAGGCCGCGCTGCTTCGCGGTTTCCGTCATGGCGAACAGCTCGCGCATCGGCTCGAACGCGCCGACGTACACCGCCGGGTTCGAGCGTGGCGTGCGGCCGAGCGGCGACTGGTCCACCAGCACGACTTCGCCGAGCAATTCGTGGCCGGTGAGCGTGGCGGAGAGTTGTGCGCCGACTTCGGACTCGTCTTCATTCTCGCCCGAACCTTCATCACTTTCGGCCGGAGCCGCCGGTGCCGCGCCGAGTTTCTCCTGCAAGAGCGGGAACAGAACATCCCGGGCGAGCGTGCTCTTGCCGGAGCCGCTCACCCCGGTGAGGCAGACGAAACGGTTCAGCGGAATTTCGACCGTGAGATTTTTCAGGTTGTTCGCGGCGGCATTTTCCAGACGCAGTCTCGGGGTCTTCGCATTCACGGGACGTGGCGGGCGCGATGGGATCTGCTTGCGACCGGAGAGGTATTGGCCGGTGAGCGAGCGCGCATCGCGCAGCACACCCGCGAAGTCGCCTTCGTAAATCACTTCGCCGCCGCTCTCGCCGTGGCCGGGGCCGAGGTCAACGATGTGATCGGCGGCGCGCATGACCGCTGGTTCGTGCTCGACGACGACGACGGTGTTCCCGAGGTCGCGCAACTCCTCGACGATGCGGACCAGCCGCGCCGTGTCGCGAGGGTGCAGGCCCACGCTCGGCTCGTCGAGAACATAGAGCGTGTTGACGAGCTTGGTGCCGAGACAAGTGGTGAGATTCACGCGCTCCGTTTCGCCGCCGGAGAGCGAGCGCGTGGGACGGTCGAGCGTGAGGTAGCCGAGTCCGACTTCGTTCAAGTAGTGCAGCCGGGCGCGGACTTCCTGAAGCGCGAAGCGCAGCGGGTCAG
>JANOAY010000986.1:0-4762 GCA_031411375.1 Pedosphaera sp.
TTTTGAATTGTCAGCCATAATATGCGCTTCCATTTTCGCCATGCTTTCGGTGGGTTTCATTTTTTTTTTCGCCATCCGGATACGGCCTGGGCGCGCCGGATTCCTGGCGGGCGCTCCCAGGCGCGTTTGCCCTCACACCGCCGCTGTTCTTGCCCACGCGTCCGCTGCGAGAATTTGCTCCAGGGTCGGATGCGCCACCACGGAGTGCGCGTCCATCAAGCGGCGTACCTGGGCGGTGATGCCTGGGAAATCCAACTGCCGGTTCACGAACGCCTCGACGGCCACTTCGTTCGCGGCGTTCAGCACGGCGGGCAGCGTGCCGCCGATTTCACCGGCGCGGCGCGCGAGTTCCAGCGCGGGGAAACGGTCCGCGTCCGGCTCCTCAAAAGTCAGCGTACCCAGTTTGGCGAGGTTCGTTTGCACGCGGTCGCTGGCGGCGCGCTCAGGATAGGTCAGCGCATTTTGAATGGGCAGGCACATGTCGGGCGTGGAGAGCTGCGCGATCATCGAGCCGTCCACGAACTCGACCATCGAATGCACCACGCTCTGCGGATGCACCACCACGCCCACGCGCGCCATCTCGATGTCGAAGAGCCAGCGCGCCTCGATCATCTCCAGCCCTTTGTTGAAGAGCGTGGCGGAATCAATCGTGATCTTCCGGCCCATGACCCACGACGGATGTTTGAGCGCGCGTTCGAGCGTGATTTCGGAAAACTTTTCCTTCGGCCACGCGATCTGGTCGCGGAACGGCCCGCCGCTCGCGGTCAGCCACATCTTGCGCACGGAGGACGGCGGCTTGCCATCGAGGCACTGGAAGATCGCGGAGTGCTCGCTGTCCACGGCGAGGACTTTCACGCCGTGCTGGCGTGCCTCGTTCATCTCGATCTCGCCGGCCATGACGAGGATTTCCTTCGACGCGACGGCAATGTCCTTGCCCGCGCGAATGGCCGCCAGCGCCGGTTGCAATCCGGCGGTGCCGACGATGGCGATGAGCACGATGTCCGCTTCGGGCATGGTGGCGAGTTTCAACAAGCCTTCGCTGCCGTGCAGCACGGGTGTCGTGCCGAGCGCGCTCTGCACCGTGGAGATTTTCTTCGCATCGGCGATGGAGACGGCGCGCGGCTGGTGCTTGCGCGCCTGCTCAATCAACAGTTCAGCATTGCCGCCGGCGGCCAGGCCGATGAGCCGGAAACGCTCCGGCAAATCTTCCACGACTTTGACCGTGCTCGTGCCTATCGAGCCGGTGGAGCCAAGCAAAACGACGTTCTTCATCAGAATTTTTTAACCACGGATGGACACGGATGAACACGGATAAAAATCCGGCCTGAAGAATTTTCCGCCGAACCTACGTCGCTCAAGCCCATCGCTCGCTGAGTTCCGAACGCGGTTTGGAATCCGTGTGAATCCGTGTCCATCCGTGGTTGAAAATTAAGCCGTCAGCACCAGCCGCACGTAGAGATACATGAGGGGCGCATTGAACAGCAGGCTGTCCAGCAGGTCGAGAATGCCGCCGATGCCGGGGAAAAATCCGCCGGAATCCTTCACGCCCGCCTCGCGTTTGAAGATGGACTCGATCAAGTCGCCGACCACGGCGGACACACTGAGAATCAATCCGAGGATGACGGCGTGCAGCAGCGTCATGCCGAAAAGCATGTGCTGAAAAAAGTGCGCGAAGGTCACGCTCACGCCCGTCGCGATGACGATGGCTCCGCCGAAACCTTCCCACGTTTTTCCCGGACTGACGCGCGGGATCATCTTGTGCTTCCCGATGAGCGAGCCGGTTACGTATGCGCCGAGGTCGCTGAACTTGGTGACGAGGATGAAGTAGAGGACGTAGAAGTTTTCTGCGCCAACGACGGCATTGGGGTTGGAAAAAAAATGCAGCTTCTGAATGAAGTTCAGCAACCACGGGACGTAAACCAGCCCGAGCAGCGTCATCGCGACACGCTGCAATCCTGACCCGCCTTGTTTGTTGAACAACTGAACGGCGAACAATCCCAGCACGATGGGTACGAGCAGGATTGTCTGGAAGTCGCTCGCCTCCGTCACCGGAGCCGCCGGATGATGGCCTCTCTGCATGAATACGGCGATGATCAGGAGCACGCCGCCCAGCAATCCCCATTTGGGAAAACAAGCGTGTCCCGCCTTGGTCACCAGCGTGTAGAATTCTTTCAGACCCAGCACCCCCAGCAGCAGCAGCACGCTCAGGAAAAGCCCTTCGCCAAACGGGTTTCGCCCCGCGAGCAGCGCGCCCAGGACCAGCGACCAGAGCACCACGGTGCTGCCGAGGCGGCGGAAAAAAATCACGCCTTTGCTCAGTGGCGCGGGAGTCGGTTCAGCCATGTGGAAAAACACTGGCGCAAGCGCGGCCCGTTTGACAACCGGCAACTTTGCCGAGGATGTGCGGACATCCCTGTCCACAAGTCGGGAATTTGTTTAAGCTCGTCCCGTGAGTGAACCCGTTCAGTTCCATCCGCAAACCGCCTGCGATGAGTGCGGCCAGTTCGGCGCGTTTGCCTTCGACGGGAAAAATTTGTGCGGTGATTGCTACGCCACGAGGGGGACGTGCGGCGCGGGTGGAACGGATGAGGCGGATGAAGATCCGAAGCGTGTGTGAAATCCTGCGTTGTCGAAAGCGGTCGCTTCAGCGCCGCTTTTCCCCGCCCACTGCACGCTTGCCGAAGCCGCCCTTGCCGAACATTCTCCCGCCATGAGCACCGCCGCGCAGCCCTTGCAGAGCCTTGACGAATGGGAAGATTCCCTGGTGGAGCGTTACCCCACACCCGCGACGAGGCTCGTCGGGACGAACGCCGCCAAGACCCAGGAGCAGTTCCGCAATTACGAGGCCAACGCGCGTCCGACCGTGCGCGAATTTTACCGGCTCAATCACACGCACCAGAGCCACGACTTCGTGCAGGCAAAGCGGAAAGAATTTCTCGCGTTGAACCGCCGGCAGATGAGCCTCTGGGAGGCGGCGGAGTTTCTGAACAACCTCGTGGACGACAGCGACCCGGACACCGACTTGACGCAGCTCGAACACCTGCTGCAAACCGCCGAGCAGATTCGGAAGGACGGCCAGCCGCGCTGGATGATTCTCACCGGCTTCATCCACGACCTCGGCAAAATTCTCTGTCTCTACGGCGAGCCGCAGTGGGCCGTGGTCGGCGACACTTTCCCCGTCGGCTGCGCCTACGCGGACAGCATCGTTTTCAAAGATTTCTTCCAAGCGAATCCAGATTCGCAGAACCCGCGCTACCAGACGCGCACCGGGATTTACGAGGAAGGCTGCGGTCTTGACCAGGTGCATCTCTCCTGGGGCCACGACGAATACATCTACCACGTCACGAAAGATCATCTGCCCGCCGAAGCGCTCTACATGCTGCGCTACCACTCGTTCTACCCGGCGCACCGCGAGCGCGATTACGAGTTCCTGATGAACGACCGTGACCGTGCCATGTTCGATCAAGTCCGCGCCTTCAATCCCTACGACCTCTACACCAAAAACCACGAGAAGCCCGACGTGAAAAAGCTCCGCCCGTTCTACGAGGAGCTGATCGCGGAATACTTCCCGGCCAAGCTGGCGTGGTGAGGAAGCGCCTTGGGCGCAACTGGGCACCGGCACCGTCGGCAAAAACGGAAGTTGAAGTCTGCGGGCGTCGCCTGCCGCCGTACGGGCTTCCAAACAGAAGTTTCAAGCCGCGTTTGACCAGATCATTGCCGCATGTGAGAAGTCAGGCCTCAGAGTGACGCGCCGCTAGTTCCAGCGTTTGGCAGATATGAACCTCACGCAAAGAATCCCCGAATCGTCGCCACCACATGCGCGACGTGTTCGTCCTTCAGCTCGGGATACATTGGGAGCGGCAGGATGCGCTCGGAGGTTTTCTCCGAGACCGGGTAGTCGCCGCGCTTCCAGCCGTGGGTCTCGTACACTTTTTGCAAGTGCAGCGGCTGCGGGTAGTAGATGAGCGTGGGCACGCCGTTATCCGCGAGGTGCTTGTGCAGCGCGTCGCGCTGGTCCGAGAGCAGGGCATAGACGTGGAAGATGTGGCTGTTCCCGGCGGCGGTGACGGGGAATTCAAGCGGCAAACCTTGCAGCCCTTTCGTGTAGGCGGCGGCGATTTCCGCACGGCGGGCGTTCCACTTGTTCAAGTGCGGCAGCTTTACGCGCAGGATGGCGGCCTGGAGTTCGTCGAGGCGCGAGTTGTAGCCGTGCAGGTCGTGGAAATAGCGGCGCTCGATGCCGTGGACGCGCAGCATCTTGAGCTTCTTCGCCAGCGCCTCATCGTTCGTCACGACCATGCCGCCGTCGCCGTCCGCGCCGAGATTTTTCGTGGGATAAAAGCTGAAGCAACCGAGCGCGCCGTGGCTGCCTACTGGCTTGCCCCGGTAGGTCGCGCCGATGGCCTGCGCGCAATCCTCGATGATGTGGATGCCGCGCGGCTTGGTGAGGGCGAACAGTTCGTCGAGCGGCGCCGCCTGCCCGAAGAGATGCACCGGGATGATGGCCTTGGTCTTCGCAGTGATCTTTTTGGCGACCTCCGCCGGATTGATCTCGAACGTGCGCGGGTCCACGTCCGCAAAAACAATCTTCGCGCCCACCTGGTAGATGGACTCCGCCGGCGCGATGTAAGTGAACGGCGTGGTGATGACCTCGTCGCCCGGCCCGATGTCGAGCGCGCGGAGGGCGAGCGTGAGGGCGTCCGAGCAGGAGTTCACGCCCACGCCGAATTTCGCGGTGGTGTAGGCGGCGACTTCCTGTTCG
>JANOAY010000987.1:0-2841 GCA_031411375.1 Pedosphaera sp.
CTGGGCGAAGGCGGCTTCACCAAGATCGAGCGCGCAGGCATGTTCGGGCTGGCCGGCGCAAACGCCTTCCGCTGCGAGGCCACCAGCCGCGACAAGTCACAGTCGATCGTGCAGGTGCATCTACCGCACAACAACCGTATCTGGGTGCTCTCGTTCTACTCGACCGGGCAGCACATCTCCAAGGTTTCCGCCGTGCCAAAGATCCTGGGATCGCTGCAGTTTGCGCCTTGAGGTGGGGAAGAAGCTAAGCCGTCAAGAGGGTCAAGCAGTCAAGCGTCGTGCTCTTACCCTCCTTAACCATTCCTTGACCACGTTCTGGCGAACGCGGCTACAACCTGCACTCTTGGTTCACGACAATGGCAGAAACTTCCTGAGATGGCGCTCACCTGGGCGGGTCTGGTGCAGTTGATGGAGTAGTTTGCGGATCTGCTTCTCATCGAGTGTTTCACACAGATCGACGAAGGTGATGCCGCCGGGCAAATCATCCACACTGTCGGCCACGGTGAGGAGGCGCTGCTGACGGAGCTGGGCGGGAGTGGCAGGAGCAGGTCTTTCTGCATCGTCGCTCCACAAAAGACGCCAGAGCCATTTGCCGAACACAACCGGCAATAGCACGGCCACAAGGGCCCATACCCATTCTCCAAGGCTGTCGATGCGCTCTTCGTTTGCATGCAGCACAAAGAAAAATAGAGGCCCAAAGACTACCAACATGCTGAACGCGTGGCCGCAGCGCTTCATCCACTCTCTGAAGAACCAGCGCAGCCACTTCATGCAACAAGGGGCTTACAGCTTTCGCTCCTTCACCTCCGCCGTGATCTCTGCGAGGAAATCGGCGACGGGTTTGACGCCAAGGTCGCCTTTCTTGCTGTGGCGGACGGCGACGCTTTGGGCGGCGGCTTCTTTTTCGCCGAGGACGAGCATGTAGGGGATCTTGTCGAGCTGGGCGTTGCGGATCTTGGCACCGATTTTGTCGGCATCGTTGTTCAGCGTGACGCGCAGGCCGGCGGCTTTGAGCTGGGCGAAGATTTCATCGGCGAAGGCATCGACTTTCTCGCTGATGGTGAGGATGCGCACCTGCTCGGGAGCCAGCCAGGTCGGGAAATGACCGGCGAAGTGCTCGATGAGCACACCGCAGAAGCGCTCCATGCTGCCGAAGGGCGCACGATGAATCATGACGGGGCGATGCGCTTTGTTGTCGGCACCGTTGTAGGTCAGATCGAAGCGCACGGGCAGAACGTAATCGACCTGCACGGTGCCAAGCTGCCATTCGCGGCCGATGACGTCTTTGATGACGAAGTCGATCTTCGGGCCGTAGAACGCGGCCTCGCCGGGCTCTTCGCTGAAGGGCACGCCGAGGGTCTTGGCGGCTTCGCGGCAGGCGGCTTCGGCGAGATCCCACTTCTCGGGATCGCCGGCGACTTTTTTCCCGTCCGGATCGCGGAGTCCGACGCGCACGCGGTAGTCCTGCATGCCGAGCGTGGTGAGCACGGTCTTCACGAGCGAGAGGCATCCGAGCACTTCCTGCGCGACCTGGTCGGGCGTGCAGAACAAGTGGGCGTCGTCCTGCGTGAAGCCGCGGACGCGCGTCATGCCGTTGAGCTCGCCGGACTGTTCCCAGCGGTAGACGGTGCCGAACTCAGCGAGGCGCACGGGGAGGTCACGGTAGCTGTGCGGCTGCGAGGCGAAAATCTTGATGTGATGCGGGCAGTTCATCGGTTTCAGCATGAAACCGTTGAGGAGCTTGTCGTCGGGCATCACGCGGTCGGGCCCGATGGTTTCCTTGCCGGTGCGGGCGTTGACCTGGGCGGCGAGTTGGCCGGAGACGGCGTCGAGGCGCGCGTAGGCTTCGGCGCAGGAGCAGCCTTCGGAGAGGGCTTTCGCGAGGGACTCGTTTTCGAAGACCGGCGAGAATTGCGACTCCTTGTAGTAGGGGAAATGGCCGGAGGTTTTGTAGAGCTCGAGCTTGCCGATGTGCGGCGTGAAGACCTGCGAATAGCCCTGCTTGCGGAGTTCGCCGCCGATGAAGTCCTGCAATTCCTGGCGGATGATGGAGCCGTTGGGCGTCCAGAGGATGAGGCCCTGGCCGACGTCTTCATCGATGTGGAACAGCTTCAGTTCCTTGCCGAGTTTGCGGTGGTCGCGGGCCTTGGCCTGCTCGGTGCGCTCGAGATGCTGCGCGAGCTCTTCCTTCGTCGGAAACGCGGTGCCATAGATGCGCTGGAGCTGCTTGTTTTTCTCGTCGCCGCGGTGATACGCACCGGCGATAGAGAGGAGCTTGAAGGCTTTCAATTTCGAGGAATAGCGCACGTGCGTGCCGGCGCAGAGGTCCATGAACTCGCCGTTTTGGTAAAACGAAATTTTTTCGCCCTCAGGGATGTCGGCGAGCCGACCGAGTTTATAGCGCTCCTGGCCGCGTGCCTTGATGATTTCGATGGCTTCTTCGCGGGAGACTTCCTTGCGGTCGAAGCGCTGGTTTTCATCGGCGACCTTTTTCATCTCGGCCTCAAGTTTGACGAGGTCGTCGGCGGTGAGTTTGTGATCGAGATCGATGTCGTAGTAGAACCCGGTGTCGGTGGGCGGACCGATGTCGAGCTTGGCATCGGGGAAGATGCGGAGAATGGCGGTCGCGAGAATGTGCGAGGCCGAGTGACGGAGTTCTTCGAGAGGAGACATGACGTGAGACATGGGCGAAAAGAGTAGCGAGTAGTGAGTAGACGGCAGGAACCTATTTTTTGACAGGTTCGAGTTTGTAGTCGGTCTTGCTGTCGAGCATGGACCAGCCGGCGGCAGTGAGTTCTTTGCGGAGGGCGTCGGCGGCGGCGAAGTCCTTGGATTGTTTCG
>JANOAY010000988.1:0-2373 GCA_031411375.1 Pedosphaera sp.
GTCGCCGACTTTCACGAGGATGAAATTCGCGAACGACGGCACGAACTCAAGCCCTAGTTCGCGGAACGCCGCCTCGTATTGCTTCAACCCCGCCGCGTTGTTCGCGCGTGTGCGGGTGATGTGCTCGTTGTCGTCCAGCGCCGCGAGCGCCGCCGCTTGCGCGAGCAGATTCGTGTTGAACGGCTGGCGAATCTTCTCCAGTCCCGCCACCAATGTCGGATGCGCCACGCCGTAGCCCACGCGCAATCCGGCCAGGCCGTAAATCTTCGAGAACGTCCGCATCAGAATCAGGTTCGAGAATTCACCGCTGCGAATCAGCGGCAGCAAATCCGGCGCGTCGTCGAGGAACTCAATGTAAGCCTCATCCATCACGAGCAGGACGTGGCTTGGCACTTCGCGCACGAGCTTCAACAACTCCGCCGTGGGCGCGAGCGTGCCGGTGGGATTGTTCGGGTTCGCCACGAACATGATTCTCGTGCGCGGTGTCACCGCCTTCAGCATCGCGGGCAGGTCGTGGCCGAAATTTATCGCCGGCACCGTGACCAGCTTCGCCCCGAAGAGCGCCGTGACGATGGGGTACACCGCGAAGCAATACTGCGACACCACCACCTCCGACTCCGCATCCAGCAGCGCGTGCGCGACGAACTCGATGATGTCATTCGAGCCGTTGCCGAGGACGAGGTTCTGCGGCGTGACGCCCAGCTTCTCCGCCAGCTTGCGCTTGAGGTAGAAGCCGTTGCCGTCGGGATACAGATGCGTCTGCTTCAGCGCCGCCTCCATCGCGGCGAGCGCGAGCGGCGAGGGGCCGAAGGGGTTTTCATTCGACGCCAGCTTGATGATGTCCGCCGCCGGCATCCCCAGTTCGCGCGCGACTTCTTCAATGGGCCGCCCCGGCTGATAGACCGGCAGATTCTTCAAAGCTGGATTGAGTGAAAAGGTCATTGTTCGGAACTGAAAGGTTTGTTCACAGCGATGCCAAGATCCTCTTCACGTCCACATGCTTGGCGATCATGTCGCGGATGAGGCGGATTTTTTCCGCGTCGTCGGGACGCGTTTTCACGGTCATGTCATGGACCTTGGAGGCGACTTCGTAGCTGTCCTGCTTGGCGAGCAGCACGGGGTAGGGCATGTCCCGAATCATCTTCATCACCGCGTCGCTCGGGCGGAGATTGCCGGTGAGCACGATGCCGGCGAGATGCGGCTTGTCCGCGCTGCACATCTCGGCGGCGGCGGCGAGCAGGATGTCCTCGCGGTCGCCGGGGATGATGACGAGCACGCCGTTCTGAAAAAACTGGAGCGCGTTCTGCACGCTCATCGCGCCGATGACGATGTCCTCGACGAGGTTGAGCATCTGCTTCGACTTGTTCAGCGGCGTGGCGTCGAGTTCTTCGAGGATCAGCCGGAGCGTGGGGCGCGAGAGAATCGGTTGGTGCGGAATGACGCCGAGCAACGGGAGGCCGCGCCGCTTCAAACCCTTGCCGACGAACTCGGTGATGTAATCCACCTTGTCGGGCACGACCTTGTTCACGATTACACCGATGATTTCCACGCCCTCCTTCTCGAAGAGCGCCTGGTTGAGCGCGACTTCATCAATCGGCTTCCCGATGCCGCCGCGCGTGACGATGATGACTTTCGAGCAAAGCACCTTGGCGACCTGGGCGTTCGATAAATCGAACACCGAGCCGACGCCCGCGTGGCCCGAGCCTTCGCAGAGCACGAATTCCTTCTCCCACGCCACGCGGTCGAAGGCGTCTTCGATCTTCCGCACCAGCGCGTCGTAATTCGCGTTCGCCAAATACTTGCGCGTGAAGTCCGGCTCGACGGCGATGGGACTCATGCTCACGAGCGGGCAGTCGAGCTGATAGACGCTGTCCATCAGCACGGTGTCCTCGTCGATCTTGTGCTCGGCGATTTCCACAAAGCGCTGGCCCACGGGCTTGATGTAGCCGACGCGGCGGTAGTGCTTTTGGAGCGCCGCGACCATGCCGAGCGAGGTCGTGGTCTTGCCGTCGTTCTGGCGCGTGGCGGCGATGAAAATGCGCGGGGTAGTTTCGTTCATGCGAATTTCAAATGACGAATGACGAATGACGAATGACGAATGACGAATGACGAATGGAATGGGGGAAGTTCATGGAACTGGGATGTTGCCACCGCGCCATTCGTCATTCGTCATTCGGAATTACTTGTCTCCCGGCATCCGCTCGCCCGACTTCGGGTAAAGCTGCGCGTAGGAAATGGATTGCACGCCCACGATGGCGGCCACGCCGAGAATGTCATGCGTGCTGGAGCCGCGCGACACGTCCGCCGCCGGACGGTCGAGGCCGAGGAGAATTTGTCCATAAGCGTGCGCGCGTCCGACGTGCTGCACGAGCT
>JANOAY010000989.1:0-4209 GCA_031411375.1 Pedosphaera sp.
CGGCGCAGCGGTCAACGCGCTCACGGCCGTGGCCTCCGACAATGATTCCGGCGGCAACTTCGCCGCGCGCGTCAGCTTCACCACGCCGGTCGCGCCGGGCGTGCCGGCCACGGCGAGCCGGTAGAGCGTGCCGGCCACGGCGTTGAAGCTGACGCGCGCGGCGAAGTTGCCGCCGGAATCATTGTCGGAGGCCACGGCCGTGAGCGCGTTGACCGCTGCGCCGGTGTAAATCCCGAGCACCGTGTCGAAGCTGCTGCCGATGGTGTCGAAGGTGAACGGGCCGTTCGTCGGCGCGGTCCAAGAATACCAAATCGATCCCGCGCTGCCCACGGCGGCGTGATTCGGCTCGCCGCTCTGCCGCGTCGCGCCGCGCGTGCTGCCGCTGGTCTGGCCGGAGATTCCGCCGAGCACAACGGCGTTGGCGAAGGCGTCGTTGAACGCGGGCTTGAGATTCAACTGAATGTCGCCAACCGCGCCGCCGTAGCCGTCCACCGCGATGCGGTAGGTGGTGTTGCTCACCGCCGCGAAGGTCACGAGGCTGTCATTGTCGGTGCCGCTGTCGTCGTCGGCGGCGATCAAGGTGAGCGCGTTCACGCTGCCGCCGGTGTACACGGCCAGCACCGTGTCGAAGCTGCTGCCGTCGGTGCTGATCGTGGCGGTAGTGTTCGAGGGTGCGGTCCATTGCCACCAGACCGAGCGTGTGCTGGTGTTGCCCGCGAGGTGCAGCGGCTCGCCTGGCTCGTGCGTGGAGAGATTGTTGCGGCCCGTGTCGCCCGCCGTGGGACCGGCGAGCACGAGGGCGTTCGTGAAATGATCGTTCACCGGTGGCTGCGGCTGATCGCCCGGCGCGAGGTAGGTGATGAGAATGCGCGCGGCGTTGTTCGTCTCGTTCGATTCCAGAATGCTGTTTGCCGGGTCCACAATCGCCTCCAGCCAGTAGCGCCCGCTCGGCACGTCAGTCACATCAATCCACTGGTCTTGCAGGCCCGCGCCATACACGTCCGACCAGCCGACGGACAGGCCCTGGATCAATCCGCCGCCGTACTGGCCGGACGCGGGCGAGCCGGGCAGCGCGGGATTGTGATGCTGGAGATCAATGATGGCGAAACTCGTCTTGTCGCCGGACGCGACGAGGCCGCCCACCGCGTCGTTCGTCAGCACGGCGCGCAGATGGAGATTGATCCAGTTGTCGAAGTGCAGATGCCCGTGGCCGGGATGGAACGTGAAGTTGCCCGCGAAACGATCATACGAGCTGCCGTCCGCGCGGAAGACGCGCTGCGAAACGCCGGGCGCAGTCGAGCTGCCGTGCAATTCCAGCGGGCCGGCACCGGTGTTCGGCGTGGCCGTTAGACGCGCATCAAGGTGCGGCCCGGCGCAGTCGGCTCGCTCTGATCGAGATACCAGCCGTAGAGATAATTGTTCGCCACATCCGGCAGCACGAAGAGATCGGGCAAGAGTTCCGAGCCGAGTCCATTGGTCTGAAGCCAGTTCAACAAAATGAATCCCGCCGCGCCCGCCACGCCACGCACGGAGAGAAAATAGTTCGTGCCGACGCTGGCGTTGAAGGTGACAAGGCTCGCGCCGTTGGTGTCGCCGTTGTCGTCGCACGCGACGCGCACGAGGTTCGAGAGCGCGCCGCCGCGATAGACGCAGAGCAGCGTGTCGAAGGCGCTGCCGCCGGTGCGGAAGGTCACAAAGCCGTTCGTGTAGGGCGTCCAGCGGAACCACACGGAGTTGCCGGGATCGGGTTCGAGCGCCTCGGCAGTCGCGCCGCGATTGGCCGCGCCGAGACTGCCTTGCGAACCGCCGAGCACGAGCGCGGCGCTGAACAGATCGTTCGTCGGCGGCGGCGCGGGCGTGGCCGCGTCCGTCAGCGTGAGGTCGTCGAGATACCAGCCTTCGCGCGTGACCGAGCCATCCGTGGTGAATTGGAACGTGAGCGTCTGAGTCGCGCCGAGAAAAGTTTCCAGGCTCAAGGTGATGAGCGTCCAGTTCGTCTGCGGCTGGTCGGTGGCCCAAATTTCCGTGCTGCCGATGAGCACGCGCGCGAAGTCGTAAGTAGATTCAATACCAGGAATTTTTGACCAGAAGCTCAACGTGGCGTTCGTGGAGCCGACGAGGCTGATCGTGCGAGAGAGGTAGGCCGTCATGTCGTTGGTGTAATTCGGACTGGCGGTACCGCCCGCGAAACCCACCGCCGCGCAATACGCCTTGGCGCTGCCGCCGTGCGTGCCCTCGCCGCCAAAAGCGGCATTGACCGCGCCCCAGTAGGCGGGCGCGCTGGCGGGATTGCCATCGCCGGCGATCCAGTTCGTGAGTCCGGACTCGAAGCCTTCAAAGAAGTTGGTCGTCGCCGCGCGTGTGGCGGCGGGCACGGCGAGCAGCATCAGGGCGAACAGGAACGGTTGGAAAAGTTTGGGCGTCTTCACTCGTGCGGACGATTCCAGAAGCCGCCGCGCAGACCAAGCCCGGAAACGGTGAGGCCAAGGTGGAACGCCTCGCGCTGCGAGGCGAGGGCATGACGAACTGCTTAGCGCCTCGCAGCGCGAGGCGTTCCACCTTCAGTCCTTCACGCCAGTTCCTGCCAGAGATGCGCGGCCATCTTCATGCCGTTGGCGAAGCAATCGAGGTCGAACTTTTCGTTCGGCGAATGCGCGTTGTCATCCGGCAGCGCGAGGCCGAGCAGCAGCGTATCCGCGCCGAGGATGCGCTTGAAGTCGCTGACGATGGGAATGGAACCGCCCTCGCGCATGGCGATGGGTTCTGCGCCGAAGCCGAGTTTCAATGCGCGCAAGGATGCCTGCGCCAGCGGACTCGTGGGCGACATCAGATACGGCACGCCGCCGTGGCCGCCCTTGAGTTCGATCTTCACCGTGGGCGGGCAATGCTTTTTCAGAAACGCCTGCACCAGTTTTTGAATCGTGGGCGGATGCTGCCCCGGCACGAGGCGCATGGTGATCTTCGCGCTGGCCCAGGACGGCACGATGGTCTTGCTGCCCTCGCCTTGGTAGCCGCTGGTCAGGCCGTTGATCTCGAACGTCGGTCGCGCGGAACGCTGCTCGTGGTGGGTGAAACCTTTTTCGCCGAACAGTGACGGCACGCCGACGAGCTTGCGGTATTGCGCTTCGTTGTAAGGCAGGCGCTTGAACTGGGCGCGCTCGTACTTCGTGAGCGGCTCCACGTCGTCGTAAAAGCCGGGGACGGCCACGCGTCCGTTCTTGTCGTGAACTTTGGCAAGCAGGCGGGCCAGGGCCATCGCGGGATTTTCCACCGAGCCGCCGAAAATGCCCGAGTGCAAATCGCGGTCGGGACCGGTGAGTTTGATTTCGAGCGCGGTGATGCCGCGCAGCGCGTAGGTGAGCGCGGGCGTTTTCTTGTCCGGCATTCCAGTGTCGGAGATGACGAAGGCGTCGCACTTCAATTCGGCGCGATGCGCGGCGAGAAACGTCGCGAGATTTTTGCTGCCGACTTCTTCCTCGCCCTCGATCAGGAACGTGAGGTCCACGGGCAGTTCCGTGCCGGTCTTGAGATACGCTTCAACGGCTTTGAGGTGTGCAAGGTTCTGTCCTTTGTTGTCGCTCGCACCGCGACCGAACATCGAGCGGCCCTCAATGCGCGGCTCGAACGGCGGCGTCTTCCACAAGTCGAACGGCTCCGGCGGCTGCACGTCGTAATGGCCATAGACGACGAAATGTTTGCGGCCCTTCCGACGCGGCGTGTGCGCGAGGAGAATGGGATTGCCCGCCGTGGCGTGGAGTTTCGCTTCGAGGCCGAGCGCGCGGTATTGCGCGAGCAGCCAGTCCGCGCAGGCCTGCATGTCCGCGCCGTGTTTTTCCTTTTGCGCCGAGACGCTGGGGAAGCGGACGTAGTCGGCGAGCTGCGCGACGAATTCCGCTTCGTGACTCTTGAGGTACGCGAGAACTTTTTCCATGCGCGCGGAGCGAAACAAATGATGACGCGCGAGGCGAGCGGGGAATTTTCCCGGAGCGCGGGCTTTCCAGCCCGCAGCAGCGTCCAGGCTGACTCGCGTGACCAGCCAGGACCGGAGTGGTTGTGCGACGTTGCGACCATAATATTCTCGCGCGGTGTTTCCGTTTTCAGAGCGATCACATCGCGCAATGCGGCCACCATCTCGCCGGACGCGCTGATCAAGTCGAGCGTGGTGCTGCTCCATTCGACGTCGAGCTATGAGCTGGGCACGCTGCCGCT
>JANOAY010000990.1:0-3608 GCA_031411375.1 Pedosphaera sp.
GCTTTCGGGTCTTGCTTGCCGTGGAAAGCTTCGAGCGCGTGACGTTCCTCGCGCGCGCTGGCTTCCTTGGACTTCGTCGCTTTCACGAGCGCGGTGGATTCCTTGCCCGTGTAAGTCACGCGATAAAAACCGGACTGCACTTTGCGCCCGCCGATGGCGAAATACATCGCACCATCGCCGGGATGAATGATGGCGTCGGTGAGCGGCAGCGGGCCGCCGGAGAGAAATTCCTCCTTCGTGGCGGTGTACGTGGAACCCTTCGGCTCCAGATGCACGGCGTAAAGTTTGCCCCAGCTCCAGTCGAGGACGAACATCGCGTTTTGATACTTGGCCGGGAACTTCGCGCCGTAGCCGAAGGTCACACCCGTGGGCGAACCGGGACCAATGTTCAGCGTGGCGGGAAGATTGTCGGGATAAAACTCGGGACGCTTGCCCGCGCCATTGCGCCAGCCGAACTCCGCGCCGCTGGTGACATGATTGATGCGTGTGGGGCGATACCACGAGGTGTTGAAATCATATTCCATGTCCGCGTCGTAGGTGAACAGCTCGCCGTCGCGATTGAAGCCGCCGTCGAAGATGTTGCGAAAGCCGGAGGCGTAAAGTTCCCAGTTTTTGCCGTCGGGCGAGAACTTGTAGATGAGACCGCCGGGCGCAAGACGGTCGCGATTGTGGCCGCGTCCGTCGGGCATGCGAAAGAGGACGTGGTCTTCGCCCCAGTTCATCATCACACGGGAGGAGTTCACTTTCGTGAGGTCCGCGTTGTTGCCAGAGATGAGGAAGAGCGACTTGCCATCGGGCGACGGCAGAATGGCGTGAACGCCGTGGTCGCCACCGGCCTTGATCTCGCGGAGGAGTTCCACCTTGTCGAGCGCGTCGTCGTTCTTCGAGGAAGTGATGCGATACACGCCGCTGGGAATTTTCTTCTCGTAATCATTCACGCCGACATAGAGCGCATCGAAGGCCCACAACATGCCGTTCACCGCGCGGATGTTCGTCGCGAGCTTTTCCACCTTCGCGGGGTCGAGCGGCTGGCCAGGCGCGGGCGGCGCGAAGCGATACAGCCCGCCGTATTGATCGCTGGCGACGATGCGACCCTTCGCGTCCGTGCAGAGGTTGACCCACGAACCTTGCTCGCCGCCTGGCACCGAGTAGAGCAGCTCAACTTGGAAATCCTTCATCGCCTTGATGCGGCTGGGTGGCGTGGCTTTGTTCTCGCCCACGGCGCGGTTCACGGGCGCGCGCTCGGCGGCGAACGAGCCATTCACGACCGCAGCGCAGACCGCGACGGCAAAAAATCGAGTGAGTAATTTCATGGAATGCGCGGATTGAACAGGAGCGCCCGGGTGATGGCAACAGTTCGGAGCGCGGGCTTTCCAGCCCGCAGCAAGGTGAAAGGGCGGCGGTGTTGGCAAGTTCTTGCGCCCGCGCGTGGTGGGCGTTGCTGCGGGTTGGAAAACCCGCGCTCCGCCAAATGAGGACTCGGCCCCGCGCCTCAGCCGCCGAGCGTCGCCGGGTCGCTCACGTCGCCTTTGTTGAACTCCACGTATTCTTCCGTGAGGTCGGAGGCGTACATCAGCGCGCTCGACGCGCCGAGGTTCAGGCGGATGTGCAGATCGAACTCCTTCGGCGCGGCGGCGGCGCAGAGCTGCTTGAACGTGGCTTTCGTCGGCTGGCCGCGTTGCAAACTCCAGAGAACTTTTTTGCCGCCCGGCGCGCTGTAGCCGATGTCCACTTTCTCTTCGACAATCTTCGCGGGCGAATAGCCGAGCGCGTCAATGATGCGGCCCCAGTTCGGGTCGCCGCCGAACCAGCTCGTCTTGACCAGCGCGCTGTTGGCCACGGCGCGCGCGGCGGCATCGGCGTCGGCCACGTTGCGCGCGCCGTGCACGCGCACGGTCACGAAGCGGGTCACGCCCTCGCCGTCGCGGACAATTTTCTGCGCGAGTTCCAAACACACATGGTTCAACGCGGCTTGGAAAACTTTGAACTCGGAACTTTGAACTTTGAACTCGGCATTCTCCGCGAGTCCGTTCGCCAGCACGAGCACGGTGTCGTTGGTGCTCATGTCGCCGTCCACGGTGATGCGGTTGAAGCTCTGGGCCACGGCGGTTTCGAGCGCGGCTTGCAGCGCCTTGGCCTCGATGGCCGCGTCCGTGGTGATGAAGCAAAGCATGGTGGCGTGGAGCGCGCGGGCGGCGGGGCGCGCGCCGGTGGCGCTCATGCCGGGCTGAATCATGCCCGCGCCCTTGCACACGCCGCCGATGCGGACAGTTTTCCCGCCGAGTTTGAATTCAATCGCGACCTGCTTCGGGTGCGTGTCGCTGGTCATGATCGCTTCCGCGACATGATCCGCGCTGGCGGAGGCGGAGTTGACGAGTTGTGACGCGGCCACAATCCCGCGCAGCACATTCGCCATCGGCATGGTGACGCCGATGCGTCCGGTGGAGCCGACGAAGACTTCCGGCTCGCGCAGGCCGAACTGCTCCGCCACGCACGCCGTCATGGCGCGCGCGTCGGCCATGCCTTGTTTACCGGTGCAGGCGTTGGCGTTGCCGGAATTCACCACCACGGCGCGGGCCACGCCGCGCTGCACGCGCCCGGCGCAGACCTTCACGGGCGCGGCGCAAATTTGGTTCGTGGTGAACATCCCTGCGACCGTGGCCGGCACTTCGGAGACGATCAGCGCGAGATCGCGCTTCGGTCCCTTGTTCGATCCTTTGCCGGTGCCTAGGCGCTTGATGTCGCAGAAGACCGCGCCGGCGGAAAATCCGCGCGGGGCGACAATGGAGCCGCTGACGTTGCTGAACTTCAATTTCATGAGGCCGCGCAGTGTAAGAATGAAGCCGCGCGATGCAACTGGTTTGAAGGGCGGAGCGCGGCTGTGGCGCAGCCCAGCCGCAGCACGCTGAAACTTGGGAGCGCGTGGTTTCAGGCGAAGCCGCTGCGGCTGATCCCGCCCGGCGCGGGACACAGCCGCGCTCCGTCCGAAAGTTGCGGGGCGTGACCGGCGGTGGAAAAAGCGGAGAAAGAAGAAAAGCAAAACGGCGGCCGGCCCAGGACAGACATTCGTTCCGGCCGCCGTTTGCTTATCACAGGGCGCGCTCACCACGTCAGTCACGTGATCACCCGCAACTTACGTACGCGCCTGCGAAAACTGGGGCGGCAGTCCGGCGTCGGACCGCCGCCTCCCCAAACCGGGCCGACAGAGACAAGTCTCGCGACCCTTCAACCATCCCGGAGCGCCGGGAAATGCGCTCCGTTGCCAATCGCATAGCAAACGGATTGCCAGCGTGAATTCCCCATGTTTTCCACAGGAGCGGAACCGGCGTCGGAGTGAAAGCGAGTGAACCTCACGCAACTCGCGCGAACTTCGCGCAGCCGAACGGGCCGTTGACCGGGGGGGGGAATTGGAGCGCCGGTCTCCGACCCGGCCAGTTCGGACGCGCTTCCAACGCGCCGGGGAGCGCAGGTTGAAATCCTCGCCGTGATGCCTCGCTCGGGCCACGACACAGGAATGTGTCTCAGCCTGCCGGCTGGAAAGCCGGCGCTGCGTAACGTCGGCTTTCCAGCCGGCAGGTGGGGAGACTTTCCAGTCTCCCGTTGGTGGG
>JANOAY010000991.1:0-5515 GCA_031411375.1 Pedosphaera sp.
CGTGAACCGTCAGGCTGGAAGCCTGACCCACACGGCGGTCTCAGCTTGTGACCCGCACTTTTAATCGCACCCGAGAGGAGCGAAACCGCTGGCCTCCGCAGGGCGTCCTGCTCATCTTGCAGCCATGAATTTTCTCCTGCGTTGCACCGCGCTGATGCTTCTGCTCGCCGCCGCCCGGCCTGGCCACGCCGCCACGCCGCTGCTCCGCCCGCAACCGTCGGTGGAAATTCCCGACTCGCGCGGCGGTTTTGGCGCGCTCATCGTGGATGATCAGAAACGCCGCCTGCTCCTCGCCCACACCGGCAACTGCACGCTCGACGTGCTCGATCTGAACACCGGGAAGGTCGTCAAACAGATCAAGACCGAGGCCATCACCAGCCTTGTCGTGGACGCGGCGCAAGGCCGCTACTACGCCAGCGGCGGGGGCGGGAAAAAGTTCACCATCATTGACCGTGAGAAGCTGGAGATGGTTGGCGAGTTCACGCTGCCCGGTTCCGGCGAGGTGATGACGCTCGGGCCGTCGGGCGTGAAGCGCGTCTTCGTCGCGAGCGCCAGCGGCCCGGAGCTTTGGGTCGTGGATGTGGCGGCGAAAACCATCGCCAGCACCATCACCGTTCCTGCCGGCTCCAGCGCGCTCGTGGCCGAGGATGGGAGCGGTCGCATCTATCTGAGCACGGCCTCGGATGATTCCGTGCAAAGCGTCAGCGCGTCGGACAACAACAGCACGCTCGGCGGTTTGTGGGCCACCGCGCCCGCGAAGCAGCCGCAGGCGCTGGCGCTCGACCCGCGCGGCGAGCGACGGCTCTTCGTCGCGGGCGTGAACGGCAAGCTCGTGACCTTGGCGGCGGGCGACGGGCAGCGCATTGGCATCAACGACATTCCGACGGGGGTGACGCAAATCGCCTTCGATGCGGCGCAGGATCGCCTCTACTGCCCCAGCAGCAGCGGCCAGATGGCGGTGTTCGACACGCGGGGCAATGTCCTGCTTCCGCTCGGCAACGTGACCACCGCGCGCGGCGCGAAATCCATCGCCATTGATCCCGCGACTCATGCGGTCTGGCTGGCTTACACGGAGGGTGGGAAATGTTTTGCGCGGAAGTTCACGCCGTGACGGGCGTTCCGGTGGCACCAGCAACACGAGACTGGAAAGTCTCGTAGCCTGCCGGCTGGAAAGCCGGCGTTACGGGGTGATTTTCTCGCGCAACTCAAATTTCTCTGTGGTGTTTGACCCCTCCATGACTATCTTAGTCACCATGAATCAGCACAAGATCGCGGCCTTGCTGGGCGCGGCTCTCGCGGCGGGCTGGAGCTTCCAGTCGCGCGCGGAAGTGAAGGAGAATCCTTACCAGATCATCATCGATCGCAACCCGTTCGGGCTGCGTCCCATTCCGCCTCCGCCCCCGCCGGCGAACAACGAGCCGCCGCCGCCGCCGCCGCTTGGCGTCAACCTGACCGGCATCACCACGCTGCTCGGGCCGGCGAAAGTCTTTTTGGAATTCACCGATCCGCAGACGAAGAAAGTGGAACGTCCTCCGGCTTTGCTCGAAGGCGACACCTTCAAGGCCATCACCGTGGTCTCGATTGATGCGGAAAACAACCGCGTGCAGATCAAGAACGGCGACTCGGAATCGTGGCTGGATTTTGAGAAGAATGGCGTGAAGGCGGCTGGCGGCGGAGCGCCCGCGCCGGTGCCGCATCCTGGTTTCCCCGGCGCAAATCCGGCAGCGGCAGCGGCGGTACCCGTGCCAGCCGGTGCGTCAAGTGCGTCCGTCACTGGACGCGGTGGACTGGTGGGAGGTGGCAGCTCTGCCGCCGTGCCCGCGCCTTACAACCCAAGCGCTGTCTCGGCGCTCGGCAACCTTCCTCCCCGCGCAATCCGGACAGATGGCGCGGGATTGGTGGGCGGGAATGGGGCCGCCGCCGCCGCTCCCGTCCCCCAAGCCGCGCCGGCCATGACGCCCGCGCAGGCGACGGCGATCATTGAAGCGCGCCGGCTGCAATTGCAGGAACAAGGCAATCCGATGTCCCGAATCCTTCCGACCACGCCTTTGACCCGAGAGCTTCAGGGTAAGTAATCGCCAACGCGCAACCGCTCACGGCGGCTTTACACCGTGCGCATCTGCACCGCGTCCACCGTCTTCTCGCCCGCGGAGATGGAGCTGACGATCACCACCGTCTGTCCTGCTTGCAGCGTGCCGGACTCGGTCAGCGCTTGGATCGCGAGTTCGATGGTCTTCTCGGGATTCGTGTGGCTGAACGCGACAACCTTGGGCGTCACGCCGCGCAGCAGCGAGAGAGAATCCGCCACCGCCCAATCCTCGCAGAAAGCGTAAATCGGCGAGTAACGCGGGCGCATCCACGCCGTGTGCCGCGCCATGTTGCCGCGCCGCGTGAAGACCAGCATCGCATCCGCGCGCAATTCATCCGCCATCACCACCGCGCTCTTCGCCAGCTTCTGGCGCGGGCTGGTGAACTCGGCCTTCTCGTGGAAGCCCGCCCCGCCGCTGGCCTCGGTGCGCTTCGAGATACGGTCAAAAACTTCCAGGCAGCGCAACGGATATTTCCCCACCGTGGTCTCGCCACTCAACATGATCGCGTCCGCCTGCTCGAAGACGGCGTTCGCCACGTCCGTGACTTCGGCGCGCGTCGGCATCGGACTTTCAATCATGCTCTCCAGCATGTGCGTGGCGACGATGACCGGACGCCCCACGCGCAGGCACATCTTCACGATCTTGCGCTGGATGATGGGCAGCTCCTCGTAAGGAACCTCGATGCCGAGATCGCCGCGCGCGACCATGATGGCGTCGGTCTCCTGGATGATCTCGACGAGGTTTTTGATCGCCTGCTGGTCCTCGATCTTCGCCACGATCAGCGGCTTGTGCTTCGAGCGTTCGCAAAAGGCGCGCAACTGCTGCAAGTCCTTCGCCTCGCGCACAAAACTCAGCGCGATGTAATCCACGCCCAGTTCCAGCCCGAGTTCCACGTCGGCAAAATCTTTCGCGGTCAGGGCGGGCAGGCTCACCTTCACGCCAGGCAGATTGATGTGCCGCCGGCTGCCGAGCATTCCGGGCGTGAGCACTTCGCACTCGATGTGGTTGCCCTCTTTCGCGAGCACCTTCATGTGAATGGCCCCGTTGTCCACGAGCACCACGTCGCCGACGCTGATGTCGTTGACGAAGTTCTCGTAATTCACGTCCACGGAATGCACTTCCTCGCTCTTCTCGCCGCGCACGGTGAAGACGAATTTCTGCCCCGGCTTGAGATCAAGTTTCGCGGGCAAGTCGCCGGTGCGAATGGCCGGCCCCTGCGTGTCCATGAGAATGCCCACGGAACATTTGCGCGCGATGGCCGCTTCGCGAATGGCCGCGACCACGCGCCGCACCCAGTCGTGCGAGGAGTGCGACATGTTGAGCCGGGCCACGTTCATGCCGGCGTCAATGAGTTTGCCCAGCATTTCCGGCGAATCCGTGACTGGTCCGATGGTGGCTACGATTTTTGTCTTCCGCATTGGCCGGGGACGGTAGGAGAGCGTTTTGGAAAAGGGAATGGGATTGTTGGACGCCCCGTCATGGCGGACGCACCTGGACATCGGCACCGCCGTTGGGGGACGCGCTGGAAGTTTGCCCTGCGGGATGGCGCGGCCGAAGCCCTTACGCCTTGCCCAGCCCCTGCGCGATGCGGCGCTGGGTCTCGCGGTAGCCGTGCAGGAACACGTCGTTGTCCGCGATGGCCTTCTGGATGAACTGCACGAGCAGCAGCATCTCCGAACGGTTCACGACCAGATGCACGCCTTGCTGGTAGGCTTCCATCGGATTGAAGCTGGTGTAGGAATCGCCCACCAAAATGATCGTCGAGTGACGGCGCAGTTGCATGGCCACCGTCTGCAAATACGTCAGGCTGCGGTTTTCCGGCGCGGTGTCGGCGGCGAAACATTCCTCGATGATGACAATCTGATACGGCACCTGGGTGAAGTTCGTGATGAAATCGCTGTGCGTCGCGGCCTGGTGGACCTTGTAGCCGAGTTCGCTGAGCGCGGCCTTGGCGAGCTCCGTCCACTCGGGCGTGCTGAGCGCCAGCAGCGCGGGCTTGTCGCTGGTCGTGAGAAAATCAAAGGAGGCGGACATAAATCAGTTCAGCTTGAGCGGTTGCAACACGGGCGGAGCGCCGTTCTTCGCGCGCGATTCCAGTTTCTCGGCCATTTTGAGCGTGAACTCCGTGGTGTTCTCGCCGCGCTTCTTCTTGATGTTATCAATGCCGCGCTGCACCGGGCCGCGCTTGCTGCAATAGAGCATGGCGGTTTCCTCGCTGATCAAATCCTTATCGTAGGCGTCGAGGCAGGACTGGTCGAAGCTGCGCCAGCCGAACGTGTAGCTGGCCTCGATGATTTCGTTGAAGCTCTTCCCCTCGCCCTCGCCGAAAACAATGCTCTCCTTGATGCGCAGGTTGGAACCCATGACTTCCAAAAGCGCGTGGCGTCCGCCGCCGACTTTTGGCGCGAGACGCTGGCCGACGATCCAGCGCAAAGTGTCCGCGAGCCGGTGGCGCACCTGCTCCTGCTCGGCGGTCTCGAACATGCCGAGAATACGGTTGATGGTCTGGCCCGCATCAATCGTGTGCAGCGTGCTCATCACCAGATGGCCGGTTTCGGCGGCGCTCAGGGCAATTTCCACCGTGGCGCGGTCGCGCATTTCACCGACGAGAATGATCTTCGGCGCCTGACGCAGCGCGGCGCGCAGGCCGCTGGAGAACGAGTCGAAGTCCGAACCCATCTCGCGCTGGTTGATGGTGGCCTGCTTCTGGGCATAGACGAACTCCACCGGGTCTTCGAGCGTGACGATGTGAACCGATTTGGTGCCGTTGATCTCGTCCAGCATGGCCGCGAGCGTCGTGGATTTGCCGGAGCCGGTCGCGCCGGTCACGAGCACCAGTCCGGTCTTTTCCTTCGCGGGCTGGTGGAGAATCTCCGGCAGCTTCAGATCAGCAAGCGTCGCGATCTTCGTGTTCAGCTTGCGCAGCACGATGGAATAGCTGCCGCGCTGCGAGAACACGTTCACCCGGAAGCGCGCCTTGTCGATCACGGAGTAGGAGGTGTCGCACGAGCCGGTGCGGAGCAGGTCATCCACGAGGCGCGGATTGCCGCCGCACAAGTTCAGCGCGATCATTTCCGTCTGGAACGGCGAGAGCCTGGCCAGCGGCGGCGTGAAGGGCACCCCACAAGCACGCCGTCGGCCTCGACCTGCGGCGGCTTGTCCACGGTGAAAATGAGGTCGGACACGTTGGCCCGAAAATCGAGCATCGTGGTGAGAATGTAATCTAGTTCGTTGCGGCGCATGATCAGACGGCGGCCACCTCGTCATCGAGTGGCGGCGTTGTGAGGAAGGGACGGAATTTTTTCTTGTCGAGGCACTTGTCGTAAGCCTCCTCCGGGGAAATGCGTTTCATGCGCAGATGGTCCATGATGGCGTCGTCGAGCGGCACGTTGCCGATCTTCTTGCCGACCTGGATCATGCCGGGC
>JANOAY010000992.1:0-8895 GCA_031411375.1 Pedosphaera sp.
CGTCAGCGCGATGAAGATGGCGAAGAATCTCGGCTATCAGGTCGCGACCAACACGACGGTGTATAAGGAAACCGAAGTGCAGGAGATCGAGGACATGTTCAAGTTCCTCAGTTCGCTGGAGGTGGACGGCCACACGATTTCTCCCGGCTACGATTACGACGCGGCGAAGAAGGACATGGTCAAGCGCCTCGGCCGCGACCCGAAGGAATTCTTCCTCACGCGCGACATGACGCGGCAGAAGTTCGCCAAGATTCAGGAGTGGGGAAAGCACTTCACCATTTTCGGCACGCCGGTGTATCAGGAGTTTCTCTCCGGCAAACGTGAATTGACCTGCACCGCGTGGGCCATCCCGACTTACAACGTCAAAGGCTGGAAAGCCCCGTGCTACCTGATGACCGACGGCCATTACCCGAGCTACTCCGAGATGCTGGAGAAGGTGCAGTGGGAGAAATACGGCGTGGTCAACGGCGTGGCGCGCGATCCGCGTTGCGAGCATTGCATGGTTCACTGCGGCTACGATCCGAGCGGCGCGCTCGGCACAAACTACCAGTCCGGCGACAACTGGAAAAATTTCGCCTACAACTTCGGCGCGAAGCCCAAGCCGTGGGCGGCCAGTCCGGCGCTGGCGAAAACCGCGTTCAACGGCGTAAGCATCGGCAAGGGCCATCTCGCGGAGGCGAAGGCGGCGATCAATCCGGCGGCGGGCGCGCGCGGAGCTTTCTCTCGCAAGGAAGAAGCGCACACGCACCCCACCAATGACTCGTGTGCCACTGACTCCACCAAGCCGCAGCCCATCCCGTCCAAGGCCGAATAACGTCGAGCGAGCCAGAGGACTCCAGACCGCAAGAGACGGTCTGGAGTTTTTTTGTTTCCGGTACGGACGGAGGAGAAAAATCTTTTCCCGGAAAAGATCGCGCTGCTAGGGTGCGCCATTCCCAACGAGGACAAACTCATGCGTACAAGAATTCTATTCTGGCTCTGCGCCGTTCTGGCGGCGTTTTCATCCGTGCGTCCGGCTGCCGGGCAATTGATCATCACCGAGTTCATGGCCGTGAACAGCTCGGGACTCCGGGACGAGGACAACGCCTTCTCGGACTGGATTGAAATTTACAACAGCGCCAGCACGAACGTGAACGCGGGCGGCTGGCATCTCACGGACAACGCGGCGCTGCTGACCAAGTGGCAGTTCCCCGCCACGAATATCGCGCCGAACTCGTTCGTAATCGTCTTCGCCTCGGGCAAGAACCGCCGGGTGCCGGGCGCTCCGCTGCACGCGAACTTCAGTCTCGCGGCGGGCGGCGAATACCTCGCGCTGGTGCGGCCGGGCGGCGTGATCAAGGCCACGGAATTCGCGCCGCAGTTCCCGAACCAGTATCAGAATCTGTCGTACGGCTTCATCATGACGGGCGTGCCGGAAACGCTGCTGGGCGCGGGCGCGGCCGGGCGTGCGCTGGTGCCGGTCGGCGACATCGGCCCAAGCTGGCGCGACCTCCTCTTCGATGACTCGGCATGGCTGGGCGGCGTGATCGGCATGGGCTACGACCTTGGAACAAATTATCTCCCCGCCATCGGTCTCGACGTGGGCGCGGCGATGTCGAACGTGAATGCCACGGCCTACTTGCGCGTGCCGTTCACGGTCGTTGATCCGGCGACGTACAAATCTCTCTCGCTGCGGATGCGCTACGACGACGGCTTCGTGGCGTATCTGAACGGCGCGGAAGTCTTGCGCCGCAATGCGCCCGCTGCGCCGCAGTGGAACTCCGCCGCCACGGCGAACCACGGCCCGCCCGCCGCCGGTTTGCTCGTGCAGAACTTTGACTCCGGCACCACGAACTACGTGCTCCAGCAGAACAACGCCGCGCCGCCGCCGTCCGTGCAGCCGCCGGGCGCGGGTACGACGGGAAACTTCCTGCGCCTCGTGACCGACCCGGTCAACGCGCAGTTCAACTCGCTGACCTTCCGGCAAAACGCGCCGGGCTTGTTTGAAACGATCACGGCGGACTTTGATTTCCGCATCTCGGACGTGGCGAATGATCCGGCGGACGGCTTCGCCTTCATGCTCATCCCCACGTCCACGTACGGCACGAACGGCAACGGCATCGTCGTGCAGCCCTCGTTCGGCATCGAGGAGCCGAACTATCCCGGCGTCTTCGCCATCGGCTTCGACGTGTATCCGCACGGCACGGCGAACGACGTGTCGGTGCATTGGAACGGCAGCGAGCGCCTGAACATCAACATCCCGCGCCCGACCTTCGAGATGGTGGCGGCGCAGTTTCATCATGTGAAGATCACGCTCCGGCATGTGACCGGCGGCGCGCGCGTGGCCGTGACGTTCACGGGCAACATCAACGGCGTGCCGGCCGCGCCCTACACGCCGATCACGAATTTCTTCGTCGCCGACTTGAATCCCTACGACTGCCGCGTGCAGTTCGCCGCGCGCACCGGCGGCGCGGATCTCTCGCTCGATCTGGACAACGTGAACGTGCAGTTCACGCCGCCGCCCGCGCTGGTGGCCTTCGAGGATTTCGACCTCACGCCGTTTCGCGGCCTGCTGGTCGCGGGGACGAATCTGCTCGCGGTGCAGGGGCTGAACGTGGCGGCGGCGAACGAGGATTTCCTGATCGAGCCGCAGCTCATCGGCGCAGATTTCCTCGTCAGCACGCAGGTGAATTTCATCACGCCCGCCACGCCCGGCGCATGGAACAACGTGGGCGCGGCGGGGCGGCTGAGTCCGGTGGTGTTCTCGCCGCCGCCCGGCGTGTTCACGTCGAACATGGTCGAGGTCGCGATGACCACGGCCTCGTCGTCGTCGGAGATTCGTTACACGATTGACGGCTCGGAGCCGACGGCGAACTCGTTTCTCTACATCGCGCCGTTGGGCGTGGGCGCGAACTACGTGCTGCGCGCGCGGACTTTTCAGACGGGGCAGATCGAGAGCGAGGTCACGGCGGCGAATTACATCATCGTCGATCCGGCGCTGACGAATTTTGCGGGCAACCTCCCGCTCTTCATCATCAACACCTCGGGCGGCAGCATCGTGGCCGAGGCGCGCATCCCCGCGTATGCCACGATGCTGGAGACGAACGGGCCGGGGAACCGCACGCAGTTCAACACCGCGCCCGACTGGCAGGGCCGCATCGCCGTGGAACTGAAGGGCCAAAGCTCGCTCGGCTTCCCGAAGAACTCGATGAACGTGGAGCTGAACACCGAGGACAACCGCGACCTCAGCGACTCCTTGCTCGGGCTGCCCAAGGGCAGCGACTGGGTGCTCTACGCGCCCTACACCGACAAGACGCTGATGAACGACTACCTGACTTATGAGCTGCACGAGGCGATGGGCCACTACGCGGTGCGGCGGCGTTTCGTGGAAGTCTTCGTGCGGACGACCGCGCTGAAACTCACGACCAACGACTATCGCGGCGTCTTCGTGCTGCTGGAAAAAATCCGCATTGATGATGACCGCGTGGACATCAAGACGCCGCAGACCGGCCAGCCCGGTGATCCGATCACCGGCGGTTACATCTTCAAGAAGGACAAGGGCAGCCCCGGCGACATCGAGTTCACCACGCTTTACCAGACCGCGACCATCGCCGCGAACGGCTCGGCCATGCAGTATCACGATCCGGACGGCGCGAAGCTCACGCCGCTCCAGCGTTCGTGGCTGACCAATCATTTGAACGAGTTTGAGGCCGTGCTCTACGGCGCGAACTGGCGCGACCCGCTCTTCGGCTACCGCAAATACATTGATGTGGACTCGCTCGTGGACCAGCACTGGATCGTGGACTTCCCGAAGAACATCGATGGCTATCGCCTGAGCAACTACATGCAGAAGGATCGCGGCGAGAAAATCCGCATGGAACCGATCTGGGACTGGAACCTCTCGTGGGGCAACGCGAACTACCTCGAAGGCGGCAATACGAACAACTGGTACTTCCCGCTGCTCGGCGGGCAGGAGGACATCTGGTTGAGCCGCCTGCGGACCGACCCGGATTTTTACCAGAAGATCACCGACCGCTGGGGCCAGTTGCGGACGAACGTCTTCGCGCTCTCGAACCTGCTCGTGCGCGTCAACACGATCACGAACCAGTTGCACGAGGCGCAGGCGCGCGAGTTCGCCCGCTGGCCGCGCCTCAGCAATTACGTCTGGCCCAATCCGGACGGCGCGAATCTCGTGCCCACGGGCACCGACGGCGTGACGCTGAACTTCGATGTCAACTACGCCACGCCCGGCAGCTACCCCGCGATGATCGGCGAGATGAAGAAATGGATCACCGGACGGCACGCGTGGGTCGAGGCGCGCTTCCTCCGCACGCCGGCGCTCTCGCGCAGCGGCGGCCCGATCACGAACAACACGCCGCTCGCCATCAGCGCGGCGGCGGGGACGATTTATTACACGCTCGACGGCACCGATCCGCGCGCGCCCGGCGGCGCGATCAGCGCCTCCGCCCTGCCCTACTCCGGCGCGCTCAATCTCACGAACAACACCGGCGTCTTCGCGCGCGCTTTCCTCACGAACGCGTGGAGTCCGCCCGCGCAAGCCGTCTTCGTGGTCACGCCCACGACGCTGGCCATCAGTGAAATTATGTATCACCCCGAGGAACCCGCGCCGGGTGGGCCGTGGACGGGCGATGATTTTGAGTATCTCGAAATCAAGAACACCGGCGCGACGGCGATCAACTTGCAGAACGCGCGGCTCGGCGGCGGGATTGATTTCACGTTCCTGCCCTCGGTGCTGGTGCCGTCGGGCGTGCTCACGTCGAACAACTTTGGCGGCGGCGGCACGGGCTTCTTCCCGACGAACTTGAACGCGCTGCCCGCCCCCGCGCTCACGGCGGGCGGACCGGACGGAGATTTCCTGCGCCTCCTCACCGGCGGCGCGACGAACCTGACGCGCAACCGCGCCGCGTTCGCGCAGACCGCCTCCGGCGCGTATGGCCGCATTACGGCGGACTTTGATTTCCGCGCCACCACGGTTCCGCCCGCCGTGAGCAACGGCCTGCCGACTTTGCAAAACTTCGACGGCGGCGGCACGCCTTACACCGTGGGCAGCTCGGCGGCGGTCACCGCGGCCGACGCCGGCTCGCAAGGCAGCTTCCTGCGGCTGGTGCCGGCGGTGAACGCTCTCTCCGGCACGGTGGGCCTGAACCGCAGCACGCCCGGCGCGTGGAACACGGTGATCGCCACGTTTGATTTCCGCGTCACGCCCGGCGCGGGCCAGGCGGACGGCATGGGCTTCGCGCTCTTGAACACGACGACGTACGCCACGAATGGCGCGGCTCCGAGCTTCGGCGAAGAGCCGAATCTCACCGGCTCGCTCGGCGTGGGCATAGACGTGTACAACAACGCCGAGATTAACAACAACCACGTCTCGCTCCACTGGAACGGGGCCATCGTGGGCGCTCCGGCCACGCCGGCCTTCGATCTTTCCAACGGACGTTTCCACCGGATGCAGGTCATTACTCGCATGAGCGGAGGCCGCGCGCTGGTCACGATCAAAGTCACGCCGGATATTTTCGGCACGCCCGGCGCGACCGCCACGCTCTTTCAAGACCAGATCATTAACGGCGTGAATCCGTACGAGATGCGTGCGGCGTTCGGCGCGCGCACCGGCGGCGAAAACGCCGCGCACGACGTGGACAACGTGAACGTCCAGTTCTCCAACGAAGGCGGCACCTCCGCCGGTCTGTCCATGCTCTTCCTGCCGAAGACGCCTTTCGGCACGAACGGCAACGGCTCCGCGCTCGCGCAGTTCTCGGACGCGCCCGCGTTCACGAACACCTTCGCGCTCGACCTTGCGTTCCATCCCTCGAACTACGTGAACGACGCCGCGCTCTACTGGAACGGTGCGAATGTCGGCAGCGCGGGCCTGGCCCCGGCCGCGCTGGATTTGGACAACGGCCTCTTCCATCACGCGCATGTCGTGATTGATTCGTACGTCGGCGGCAGCTACGCGACGGTCGTGCTCACGCCGGACATTTTCGGCACGCCCGGCAAGCCGATCATTCTCCTGTCCAATCTCTTCATCACCGGGCTGGCCCCGGCGGACGGGCGGCTGGAATTCGCCGGACGCAACGGGATGATTGACACCGCGCTCGACGTGGACAACGCGCAGGTGCGCTTCGAGTCGTTTGCCTCCCTGCTGCTCGCGCCGGGCGAATCCATTCTCGTCGTGAACAACCGCGCGGCCTTCGAGTCGCGCTACGGGACCGGCTTCCGCATCGCCGGGGAATTTGACGGCACGCTGAACAACGCGGGCGACCGCCTCATCCTCTACGGCCCGGTCGGCGAAGTGCTCTTCGACTTCCGCTACAATGACGACTGGTACCCCGTCTCGGACGGCCTCGGCTTCTCGCTTGTCAATCGCGACCCCGCCGGCAACGGCAGCTACGGTTCATCCACCAACTGGCGCAACTCGACCTACCAAGGCGGCTCGCCCGGCGTCACCGATCCCGCGCTCAACCTCGCGCCCGTGGTCGTGAACGAAGTCCTCGCCAACTCCGTGCTGCCCGCCGTGGACCTGATCGAACTGCACAACCCCACGACCAACACCGCCGCGATTGGCGGCTGGTTCCTCACCGATGATTTGTTCGCGCCGAAAAAATTCCGCATCGCGGACGGCACGACCATCGCGCCCGGCGGCTTCATCGTGTTCAGCGAGGCGGACTTCAATCCCCTGCCCGGCGTGGCACCGAACTTCGCCCTCGGCAGCGACGGTGATGAAATCTGGCTGCTCTCCGGCGACACGGCCACGAACCTCACCGGCCATGTGCATGGCTACGACTTCGGTGCGTCCGAGGAAGGTGTGAGCCTCGGGCGCTTCGTGGACGGCTCGGGCGACGAGCATTTCGTCGCGCAGATCTCGAACACCTTCGGCGCGACCAACTCCGGCCCCGTCCTCAGTCCCGTGGTCATCTCCGAAATCATGTATCGCCCGGCGGACGTGATCGGCGGCGTGGACAACGACCTGGACGAATACATCGAGCTGCACAACGCCAGCGCCGGTTCCGTGAACTTGTTCAGCGCCGCATTGCCCACGGACACCTGGCAGTTCACCGAAGGCGTGTCGTTTGTCTTCCCGTTGAACGTGACGCTGGCACCGGACGAGCGCGCGCTCGTGGTGGGCTTTGATCCGTTGAACACGGCTTTGCTCGACGCCTTCCGCGCGAAGTTTGGCGTCAACCCCACGGTGCAAATCTTCGGCCCGTGGATCGGCCAGTTGAACAACGCGGGCGAGGATTTGGAATTGCGCCGCCCCTTGCCGCCCGGCACGAACAGCACGCTCTACACCCTCGCCGACAAAGTGGACTACCGCGACAACGCGCCCTGGCCCGCCGCCGCCGACGGCTACGGCGCGGCCCTGCACCGCGTGAGTTCCACCGCCTACGGCAATGACCCTGGCCAATGGTTTGCCGGCACGCCTTCGCCCGGCGGAACCGCCTTCGCCGGCCTGCCCGCGTCCATCCTCACGTCGCCCGCGAACGTCAACGTGCTGCTCGGCAACCCCGCTACCTTCACCGTGTCCGGGCTTGGCACTGCCCGCCGCTATCAATGGCGCGTCTTTGGCACCAACATCATTCACGGCACCAATGCGACCTTGAACGTCAGCAACGCCCAATACTCGGACGCAGGCGCGTATCACGTCGCGGTCTTCAACCACGGCGGCGGCCAGGTCAGCGCGCCCGCCACGTTGTCCGTCCTTGGCCCGGTGACGATCACCTTGCATCCGACGAATCAGTACGTGCAGCCCGGCACCAATGTCACCCTCGTCGCCAGCGCCGGCGGCACCGGGCCGGTCCGCTACCAATGGCAGTTCAACGGCACGAACATCGCGAACGCAACCAACGCCAGCCTCAGTTTCACCGGCGCGAACCTGACGAACCATCACGGCAATTTCTCCGTCGTGGCCACCGACGACATTAGCAGCGCCACCAGTTCCAACGCCTTCATCTATGTGGCAGTGCGGCCCGGCTTCCTCGTGCCGCTCGTCCCGCGCAGCGTGCTCCAAGGCAGCACCTTCACCATCAGCGTGCTCGCCACCGGCGCGCCCCCCATTTGGTACCGCTGGATTCGCGCCAGCGCGGCCTTCGCCACCACTTCCGTCCCCTTCATCACCATTACCAACTATCAGGTCACCTCGTTTGCCAGTTCCCAGTTCCGCGTCAGCGCGACCAACCTCGCCGCACCCGGCGGCGTCTTCAGCCCCGTCGCCGGCAACATCACCAACACCATGATCAATGACTTCGACGGCGATGGCCTGGCCGACGTCTGGGAAGCCGCCTTCTTCGGCAACGGCGTGACGAACAGCGCCGTCAACGCCGCGCTCGACACCGATGGCGACGGCATGACCAACCTCGACGAATACCGCGCCGGCACCGACCCCACGAATGCCTTGAGCCTGCTCAAAGTGATCTTCACCGCGACCAACGCGGGCGTGTTGAGCTTCGTGGCGCAGACCAGCCTGACCTACTCCGTGCAATGGCGTCCCAACCTGCTCACCCCAACGTGGACAAATTTGACGAGCATCAACCTCAGCCCGCTCGTCCGCACCGTGACCGTGGACAGCGCGAGCGCGCCGCCGGGCGGGGAGCGTTACTTCCGCGTCGTCACCCCGCTCGTGCCGTAACGTAACGCCGGCTTTCCAGCCGGCAGGTTGAGACACATTCCTGTGTCGAGTCCCGCAAGCGCAGCGGGGAAGTAAAGCCGCCATGAGCGTCACTGGGCCGCTCACGGCGGCGGGAGAAACATCCACGCGAGACTCGAAAGTCTCGCCACCTGCCGGCTGGAAAGCCGGCGTTACGCGGCCGGACGACCCAGTCCGTCCCTGTCGCCATGCACCGGCACCGAAATGGGCAGAACTCGGGTTCCATCCACTTCGGCTTATCCACATGTTAGGCG
>JANOAY010000993.1:0-1522 GCA_031411375.1 Pedosphaera sp.
CCGCCGCTTTTCTATTTTTTATCAAGAGGTGGAACGGCTCGCGCTGCGAGCCGTCACGCCGCGCCAAGAGCGCGCCGAATGAAAGTCGCACGCGTGACGGCGAGTTCTGCCGCCCGCTCGTCGCGGGCTGGTTTGGTCGCAGCGCCACCAAACCTACCGTAGTGGGGCAGCCGTTCCGGCTCCCGCTCGTCCACTGGCCGTCCCGGCTGGTGGTTCTTCAGCCGGGACGGCCAAAGGTCAGGAGGCGGCGGGACGCCTGCCCCACTAAGTCATGGTCGCAGCGCGGCCAAACCCACCACTTGGTTTTCCGCATGGACGCCGCTTGGCAAACGGGCTTCCATCCGCGCCATGAAATCCACGTTGCGTTCCTTGCTCACCGGCTTTGGCCTTTTCGTCGGCTCTACTTTGTTCGCCGCCGACGCGCCGCCGGTCTTCCCGCTTTGGCCCGGCACGCCGCCCGGCGAAACGAATGCCATTGGCGAAGAGAAGGACATGACCAAGCCCGGTGAGGGACTCGTCGCCGGCCAGCGCGTCATCCGGCTCGGCAATGTTTCCACGCCCACCATCACGGTCTATCGCGCGCCGAAGGACAAGGACACCGGCGCGGCGGTCGTGGTGTTTCCCGGCGGCGGCTACCACATCCTCGCGTGGGATTTGGAAGGCACGGAAGTGTGCGAGTGGCTGAACTCCATCGGGGTCAATGCGGTGCTGTTGAAATATCGCGTGCCGAAGCGGCCCGCGTTCGAGCGTCATGGGCCGCCGTTGCAGGACGCGCAGCGCGCGGTCGGTGTGGTGCGGTCACGCGCCAAGGAATTCGGACTCGATCCTGCGCGCATTGGTGTGCTCGGTTTTTCAGCGGGCGGCCATCTCGCGGCGGCGTTGAGCGCGAACGCGGCGCAACGCACCTACCCGGCGGTGGACGCGGCGGACGCGGTGAGCTGCCGCCCGGATTTTTCCGTGCTGATTTACCCCGCGTATCTCACGCTTAAAGATGAGGGCGACAAAATCAATCCCGTGACCGCCGTGACCAGCAACACTCCGCCCGCCTTCATCGCCATGACGCAGGACGATGCGGTGCGCGTGGAGACGGCGCTGTTTTATTCCGTGGCGCTCAAGCAGTCAGGCGTGCCCTTCGAGCTGCACATTTATCCGAAGGGCGGTCACGGCTACGGCCTGCGCCGCACGGAGAATCCCGTGACGGCCTGGAACGACCGCGCGACGGAGTGGATGAAAAGCAGGGGGCTGCTCAAGAAGTAAGGAACATTTATTTAGCCCCAAGTAGATGCGCTCTCACTCATTGGGAAAGCACAAGTCGCGTAACCCATGATCCCAGAAATGCCGAAGTGATAAGCCACACAAATGCGACCAAGCATAAAAGCCAACTGACGGCTGTGCTGAATCGTTTTGGCGGTTCTTGATAGAACCCTAACTTTCGCGGCAGCAAACCGAGCAGTGTCTGCATCGCCAAGAAACAACCGAAGCCGAGTCCCAACCCCACGACTAAACTGATCCAAATTCCGGA
>JANOAY010000994.1:0-3582 GCA_031411375.1 Pedosphaera sp.
AGTGAGGTGGGTTTTGTCGCGCTGCGACAAAACCAGCCCGCGTAGAGCGGGCGGTCCGAATGCCCGGCGACCGAGAATCCGCCGGGACGTTCGTTACGCGCCGCTCTGCGCGGCACGACGGCTCGCAGCGCGAGCCGTTCCACCATTTGGAGCCTCTGTTCTGCGGGGAAAAGTGCGTTCCTTGACACGTTCAACCAGCGAATGCTACCACGGGCCGAAATGGTGGCGATCAAAAATTCCCCGCAGAAATCCCTGCTTCTTCTCGCGCTCGCGCTGCTGCTGGGACTGGCCGGTTGCACGCCGCCCGGTCCGCGCGCGCTGCTCGAAGGCGACAAGTTGTTGCGCGCCGGAAAAGCCTCCGAAGCGATTGATGAATTGAAACTCGCCACGGACCTTCTGCCCGGCGAACCGCGCGCGTGGAACCTGCTTGGCCTCGCCTACCATCGCGCCGGACAGCCGCAGCCCGCCATGCAGGCGTATCGTCAGGCGCTGCTCCGCGACCACAGCAACCGCGTCACCGTCGCGCACTTCAATCTCGGCTGCCTGCTGCTGGAGCAGAACTCGGCGGCGGGCGCGGTGGATGCCCTGCGCAGCTACACGCTCATCACGAACAGCCCGGTGGGTTTCGCTCGGCTCGGCTCGGCGCAGTTGCGGCTGCGGCTGTTTGCCGACGCAGAAAAATCCTTCGTCACCGCGCTGCGCTGGGATGAGAAGAACGCCGAAGCGCTGAACGGGCTGGGCGTCGCGCGCGTGCTGCGCGGCCAGCGCGACGCGGCGCAGTATTTCACCGCCGCTCTCCAGACGGATGCGAAGTATCCCCCGGCCTTGCTCAACTCCGCCGTGCTCGCGCATCAAAGTTCCGCGACCAAGCCGACGGCATTGCAACGCTACCGCGATTACCTCGCCGCCCAAGGCACCGGTGGCCGCACCGACGCGGTGAAGCTCATTGTGCAGCAGTTGGAATCGGAACTCGCGCCCGCTCCGCCGCCGCCGCCCGTGAAAGTGGTTGAGACGCCGAAGACCAATCCGCCGGTTGTCGTGATGGTGAAATCCAATCCACCCACCACGCCCGTGTTCGTGGTCAAAACGAATGCGCCCGTCGTCACGATTCCGAAAACGAATCCCGTGGTCGTTGCCTTGACCAACAAGCCCGCCGCGCCGCCTGCGCCCGTAACTATCGTGGCCGTGAAAGAAACCGCGCCCCCGCCGAAACTCGCCGTCGCGGAACCGCCCGTCATCAAGAAGTCGCCCGCGCCTGCCGTCACGCCCAAGCCTGAACCTATCGCGGAAACACCGCCGGCCTTCATCGCTCCCGAGTCCAAGCCCGCGACCGCGACGCCCGAGAAGAAGCGCGGCTTCTTCTCCAAGATGAACCCTTTCAGCGGCGGCAAGCCCAAGCCCGCGCCGACTGACGACGTTTCGCGCACCATCATTTTGAATCCCGACTCCGCGCCCTCGACGCTGGACCTCGCCACGCGCGCGCCGGAGGAGAAGCCCACGTTCCCGCGCTACCGCTATCTCACGCCCGCGCCGCCCGCCGCCGGAGATCGTGCGACGGCGGACCGCGCGTTGCAGCAGGCGCTGACCGCGCAGCGTGCCGGACGCACCACGGAAGCGCGCAGCGCCTTCATCACCGCGCTGGCGGCGGACGCGAGCTACTTCGAGGCGCAATACAACTCCGCGCTGCTCGCGTTCCAATCCGGCGAGAACGCGCGGGCACTGGCCGGCTGGGAAAACGCGCTCGCCTTGCAGCCTGACTCGCTCGCCGCGCGCTACAGCTTCGCGCTCACGCTCAAGCAGGCGGGCCACGCCACGGATGCGGCGAATGAGTTGGAGAAAATCATCGAAGCCAAGCCGGACGACGCGCGCTCACATCTGGCGCTGGGAAATCTCTACGCGCAGCAACTGCTGGAACCGATGAAGGCCCGCGCGCACTACAAGAAGTTTTTGGATTTGGAACCGCGCAGCCCGCAGGCGGCGCAGATTCGTTACTGGCTCTCCGCGAACCCGTGAGGACCGCGGACCGCCGAGTCCGCGTGTTCGTCATTCCTCGAGAGCAACGGCCAGAGCCGATGCCCTGACCTTGGCGCGCTTCTCCCTCACCCCGGCCCTCTCCCGCTGGGCGAGGGAGAAAGTCATGCAGCGTTCGACCAGTCGGATGCGCCCGACATCAGTGAGGCTGTGTGCCGCGCTCCCTCTCCCAGCGGGAGAGGGCGGGGGTGAGGGAGAAATGTGATTCGTTCCAGAGCGGCAATTCCACCGCCACAGTCAGAGGAAAGATTCTTCCACACGCGGACTCACCGGTCCGCGCTCCGTCACGGCTGGAGTTTCCCCGCGAGCAGCCAGGCCACACGGCGGAGAATCTTTTTGTCGGGATAGTTCGGATTGGCGATGAGCGCGCGGCCTCGCGCGACCACGGAGGCGCGCACGTCGGAGAGCCGTTCGAGACGCGCCAGCGATTCGGCGCGTTCTAGGTCGCCAAACCGGTTCTGGGGCAAATCGTCCGACTTCTTCAACTGGCTGTTCCGGCTGGCCCGGTGGTTTTTACCGTTCTCTCTCATTGCTTCGTTCGCCTCGGGTATGGAGTCCCGACGGCGGTTCGTGAAAGAACATCGTCATGCGGGAGACGGTTCTTTAACCAACGGAGCGCGGGTTTTTAACCCGCAGCAACATCCGCAAGCCGAGGGCGCAAGAACTTGCCCGCACCGCTTCCCATTTCACGTTGCTGCGGGTTGGAAAACCCGCGCTCCGTCAAATTAGAACCCCGCCCGCCTGCCGCCACGCTTGCAATTGCCTTGGGGAATGCTTAGTCAAAACGCCATGAAGCAGCGCATCTTGGTGGTGGACGACGAGCCGCAAATCCGCGAGATGCTTTCCATGTACTTTTCGCGGCACGGTTACGACGCCGCCACGGCGGGCGATTCCGCCACGACGCTGCAACTCGTGAAGGACACCGCCGTGGACGTGGTGGTGCTCGACATCAGCCTCGCCGACGAGGACGGATTGAAGCTTCTGGAGCAGCTCAAGAAAACCCAGCCCGGCCTGCGCGTCATCATGCTCACCGGCATGGGCTTCGTGGAAGACCTGCTGCAAGAGGCGCAGCAAAAGGGCGCCGACGGCTACGTGAGCAAGGTGCTGCCGCTCGATGAACTCCTCCTCGCCATCCAGCGCATTCTGAAAAATCCTCCGGCCTAGCTCCTCCGCGTAGGAGACGAGGTGACGAGTCTCTGATCAAAAAACCTCTCCGTTGAATTGAGACCCGCCAGAAACTCACAATTTTGGCTTAGGCGGAGGAATCCGCGCGCCACCATCTGAGCGCAGGGCTTTGATGACCGATTCGATTTGTTCGTTGAATTTGTCGTCGTGCTTCTTCCAGTTGGTGAGGCCTGGCGCGTGACGCACCGTGAGCACGTCCCTTTTCCAATCCTGCCAGTCGGGCCGGAACATGAAGCCGTCGAGATTCAGCGGAACGATGGCGAGCACGTCTTGTCCGCGCTCTTTGGAAATGCGTTCCTCCTTCATCATCGCCTTCTGAAGCTCGTGATCCACCCACCAGCTTTTGAGTGAATCCTCCGAGGCGCA
>JANOAY010000995.1:0-5148 GCA_031411375.1 Pedosphaera sp.
CGTGGATGATGAGCACGCCGCCGGGCACAAGCGCGGCGAAAGATTTTGAAACCAGTTCACGCACCACGGGCACGTCCCAGTCGTGCAGGACGTTCGAGAACAGATGCGCGTCGAAGCCTGCGGGCAAAGGCGCGTTTAGCATGTCGCTCGCGAGAACGGACACGCGCTCCGCGAAGCCACGCTTGGCAATCGCCTTCGCCGTGATTTGGTCCACCGGCGGCTTTTCCAAAACCGTGGCCCGCAAGTTCGGGAAGTGCGCGCAGAACGAGCAGGCGTAAATGCCGCTGCCGCCCGCGATGTCCAGCAGCGCGCGGCGTGCGCTCAGAGCAAGTTTCTTCGCCGCCGCCTGCGCGAGAAACACGCCGCGGCAATCCATCGCCGCCGTGAACTGCGTGGCAAACTCCTCCGTCTCCATCGCCTTGTGCCAGTCCATCTTGCCCTTCTCGCTGCCCCAGTTCGCAGGTTTCCCGGTGCGAAGAACTTTCAGCAGATCTGCGCACACCGGACGGTCTTTCAACGAAGCGTAATACGGCCCAAGAAACCACGGCGAGTCCGAGCAGAGATGTTCGCGCGCCGCCGAGGTGACGTGGTAAATCTCGCCGTGCCGTTCCAACAAGCCCATCGCGACGAACAACGTGAGCATCACGTCGGCGGGTCGCTCGGTGAGTTCAAACTTCTGCCGGATGGCCGCAGCGTTCGACGGGTTCTTTGCCAGCCAGGAAAACATATCGAGCCAGACGATGCCGACGATGAGCATGTCCTCCGCATAGAGTCCGTCGCGGTAGCGGTAGATTTGCGTGGGGTCGGTGGCGGGCGCGTGCATCAGTGCATGTGACATGCGGGCGGGATAGCAGAGGCCGCTGAAAATCCCAAATGCGAAAACCAAAGGGACGATCCGACTTCGCCGCTTGCCGGGAAAATCTTTTGATGAAACAGTCGCGCGCAACGTCCCAAACAACATGAATCAGGATAACTCTACTTCACGTCGCGAATTCATCCGCGCCTCGGCCATCACCGCTGGGTTGATGGCCGCGCCGTTTATTCTCACCGGGCGCAGCGCCGAGCTTTCGCCCGGCGACGCCATCAAGGTCGGTCTCGTGGGCTGCGGCGGGCGCGGCTCGGGCGCGGCCAAGCAGGCGTTGAGCGCGGACTCGAACGTGCAACTCGTGGCGGTGGCCGATGCGTTCGAGGGCAACTTGCAGCGCGGGTTGGCGGCGTTGAAGGCGGACAACGAGGTGAAGGACAAGATTCGCGTCGAGCCGGAGAAGTGTTTCGTGGGCATCGACGCCTACCAGAAGCTGATCGACAGCGGTGTTGATTTGGTGGTGCTCGCGTCGCCGCCCGGTTTTCGTCCGATGCATTTGAAGGCCGCTGTTGATGCGGGCAAGCATGTCTTCTGCGAGAAGCCGATGGCGACGGACGCGCCGGGGGTGCGTTCCATTCTCGAAAGCGTGGCCAAGGCGAAGGCGAAGAATCTGGCCATCGTCGCGGGCTATTGCTGGCGCTACAACTACGCCGAGCGCGCCATCTTCAAAAAGATCATCGACGGCGAAATCGGCGACGTGCGGAGCTACTACGGCACTTACAACACCGGACTCGTGGGCCGCAACGTGCCGCGCACCGAGGGCATGGGCGATTTGGAATATCAGATCCGCAACTGGTTCTTCTACACCTGGCTCTCCGGCGATCATCTTGTCGAGCAGTGCATTCACACCGTGGACAAGATGGCCTGGGCCTTCAACGACGTGCCGCCGCTGAAGTGCATTGCCCACGGCGGGCGGCAGGTCCGCACCGCGCCGGAGTACGGCAACATCTTCGACCACTTCGAGTGCGTGTACGAATATCCGAACAACGCGCGCGGCTTCATCTTCTGCCGCCAGCAGTCGAACTGCGCGAACGACAACTCGGACTGGATTTATGGAAGCAAGGGCACGGGCCGCGTGCTGGGCTTCGGTGGGATGCCGTGGATCAAGAACGAAAAGGGCGAGAATGCGTGGCGTTACAGTGGCGAGCGGCCCGACATGTACCAGGTCGAGCACAACGAACTGTTCAAGAGCATCCGCGACGGCAAGCCGATCAACGACGGCATCCGCATGGCGCACTCGACGCTCGTGGGCATCATGGGCCGCATGGCGGCTTACACCGGCAAGGAAATCACCTGGGAGCAGGCGCTGAACTCGACGGAAGATTTGACGCCGAAGAACTGGGATTTGAAATCAGACTTCCCCGCGCCACCGGTCGCGATGCCGGGCAAGACGCGGTTCATTTGAAATTCACTCACAACGCACGACGCCATGAAAACCTCACGCCGCCAGTTTCTCCAAACCACCACGCTCACGCTCGCCGCCACCGCCTTCAGCGCGCCGATCTTCGCCGCCGCGCCCAAGCGCAATTACCAGAAGGCCATCATGTGGGACACCTTCGGCATGAAGGGCACGGTCTTGGAAAAATTCCAGGCGCTGAAGGCCGCCGGCTTCCACGGCGTGGAGACGTCGAGCCACATGAATCAGGACGAAGTCGCGCGTGCCTTCGACGAGACGGGATTGAAGTGCGCCAGCGTTTGCGGGAGCAAGCACTGGGGCAAGCCGCTGTCGTCGCAGGATGAGAAAGTGCGCGCCGAGGGACTTGATGCGTTGAAGCAAACCGTGCGCGACGCCAAACGCTACGGTGCGACCTCCATCCTGCTCGTGCCGGGCGTGGTCAACAAGGACGTGACGTATGAGCAGTGCTGGGAGCGTTCCATCGCGGGCATTCGCGCGGTGCTGCCTTTGTGCGAGGAGACAGGCGTGAAGATCGCCGTCGAGAATGTCTGGAACAATTTCCTGATGAAGCCGCAGCAGGCGAAGGATTACCTCGCCGCGATCAATCATCCGCTCGTCGGCTGGCACTTCGACATCGGCAACATGGTGAAGTTCGGCCCGTCGGAGGAATGGGTGAAAGTCCTCGGCAAACAGATTCTCAAACTGCACATCAAAGATTACGGCAACACGCCCGACGCGAACGGCAAGACGCCCGGTTTCGGCGTGAAGCTGATGGAAGGCAGCGTGAACTGGCCCGCCGTGATGAGCGAACTGGACAAGGTTGGTTACAGCGGGTGGGCCATCACCGAGCAGCCCGGCGGACAGACGAAGGACGCGGAGGCGTTGAAGGAGTTTTCCGCGCGGCTCGACAAGGCGCTGGCGAGTTAGTGGGGCAGGCTTCCCGCCTGCCATAGTCCGATGGCCGTCCCGGCTGTCGGAGAGAAACACCAGCCGAGACGGCCAGTGGACGCGCGGCAGCCAGGACGGCTGCCCCACTACGCGGCACGACTGGTCGCAGCGCGACCAGTTCCACCCTCCCATTCTCCGTCCCCCTGTCAGAACTCGCGCCGTTCTTCTTCGCAATTTCCCGCGCGCCCGCTGCGTGCTTCCGCCCAGAAAGGTTCGCGGCAAAGAATTTGCAGCGATGGAACCCGGCTGTTACGCTCCCCAAACTTTTGCAACATCATGGCTGAAGAAATTAAAGAACCGAAAAAAGGCGGCGGTGAATTCCGCGTGCCCCCGCGCACCTGGATTTTGTGGATCGCCATCATCGGCGCGATCCCGCTGTTGTTCCTGTTCAAGAATGATCGCGAGCAGCCGAAAATCTTCACGCAGACGGAGTTCATGGACGAGTTTCGTGCCGGCACCATTACTGAAGGCATCGTCTATTGGGACATCCAAAGCCCGCTGATGCAGGACGTGAGCGGCAAATACAAACCCGGCGGCAAGGAGCCGGCGGTCAAGTTCCGCACGAAGCTGCGCATTGATGACTCGCTGGAGCGGCAGTTGCGCCGGAGCGGCAAGTTCGAGCCCAAGCAGCCGAACACGCTCGTCACGAACATGCTCCTCGGCCTGCTGCCCTTCCTGCTCGTGGGCGTGCTGATCTGGTTCATCTTCATCCGTCAGATCAAAATGGCGGGCAAAGGCGCGCTCAGTTTCGGCAAGAGCAAGGCGCGGCTGCTCGCGAAGGAAAAAAACAAGACGACCTTCAAGGACGTGGCGGGCATCGAAGAGGCGAAGGACGAGGTTTCCGAACTCGTCGAGTTCCTCAAAGACCCGAAGAAATTTCAGAAGCTCGGCGGTCGCATTCCCAAGGGCATTCTCATGGTCGGGCCGCCCGGCACCGGCAAGACACTGCTCGCGAAGGCAATTGCTGGCGAAGCGGACGCGTCATTCTTCAGCATCAGCGGTTCGGACTTTGTAGAAATGTTCGTCGGCGTCGGCGCGAGTCGCGTGCGCGACATGTTCGAGCAGGCGCGCAAACACACGCCTTGCTTGATCTTCATTGATGAAATTGACGCCGTGGGCCGCAGCCGTGGCGTGGGCCTGGGCGGCGGCAACGACGAGCGTGAACAGACGCTGAACGCGCTGCTCGTCGAGATGGACGGCTTCGACACCCAAGAAGGCATCATCATTATCGCGGCGACGAACCGCGCCGACGTGCTCGATCCCGCGCTGTTGCGTCCCGGTCGTTTCGACCGCCGCATCACGGTGAATCTCCCCGACGTGCGCGGACGCGAAGCCATTCTCAAAGTTCACGCGCGCAACGTGAAACTTGATCCGGCAGTTGATCTCTCTGTCACCGCACGCGGCACGCCCGGTTACTCCGGCGCGGAACTGGCGAATCTATTGAACGAAGCCGCGTTGCTCGCCGCGCGCACGGGCAAGAAAGCGGTCGGTCAGGCTGAACTCGAAGAAGCCCGCGATAAAGTGCGCTGGGGTCGCGAACGCCGCAGTCTCGCCATGACGGACGAGAACAAGAAGCTCACCGCCTGGCACGAGGCCGGTCACGCGCTGGTCAACGTGATGCTTCAGCACACGCATCCGCTGCACAAGGTGACGATCATCCCGCGCGGCCCGTCGCTCGGCTCCACCATGTCGCTGCCCCGAGAGGACATTCTCAATTACCAGCGCCGCGAGATGGACGACATGATCGCCATGACGATGGCGGGCCGCATCGCGGAGCAGATTGCTTCCGGCGACGTTTCCACTGGCGCGGGCGGGGACATTCAGCAGGCCACGGGCATGGCGCGCGCGATGGTTTGCCAGTACGGCATGAGCGACAAGCTCGGCATGGTGCAATACGCCGATGACGATGAATTTTTCCTCGGTCGCGACATGATGCGCC
>JANOAY010000996.1:0-4125 GCA_031411375.1 Pedosphaera sp.
CGAACGCGGAGAAGGTCATGCGAAACCCCGCCAGTTCATCCGTCGCCAGACGTGAACTCCTCTCCCCAGTCACGCCTCACCCGGCGCGCGCGGAGCGACGACGTCCGACCACCCTGGCCATGTTCACACTTCGGAAAGTAAGAACCGGTGGCGAGCCTGCGGTGAAACTCAACCCAGCGCGCGCCACAGCAAAGCACGCTCGATCACACCGTATTCCAACTTCAGCGCCTGCTCGCGTCCGGCAGGGGTCATCTTGTGCCACGATTTCTGCAAAGCATTGATCACCTTGGCCTCGTCCGTCTTGGCGGCCAGCTCCGCGAATTGAAATTGCAGGAACACGAGGCAGAGCGCGTCCTCCAGCACGCGGCTCTCGGCGTCGGCAGGAAAATTCTTTTTCAGATTCAACGCCTGCACCTGCGTCACGACGGCTTCTTCATAGCCCGCCGCGCGCAGCACCGAGGCTGATTTCTCCGCGTGGAATTTTTTTAATTCAGTGCGCCACTGATGATAGCCCGCGCGCGTCAGTTCGTAACTCGCGCGCGGAATCTCCCAACGGCAAAGATGCTGCGAGCGCGCGGCGAGGCGCAGGACTTCGGAAGCGTCCGGCGCGAGCGTCATCACCCAGCGGCAGAGTCGTTGGGCTTGCAGCAGTTCGTGAGGCTGCGATGCACCATTGATGATTTCGTGATTGGGATCCGCCGCGTTCAATTCATCGAAGCGCCGGACGGCCTCGCGAAAGCGCGTAGGTTCGGAGACACGGGCGAAGAACAGTTCGTCAACACTCACGGGTGCGACGCTACCGGTTAGCACCAGAAGGAGCAACGGCGCGCGCGGTCAGTTGGGATTTCCGCCGAAGCCGAGGTTCCGATACTCCGGCAGCACCAGAAACAAATTCACCGGCGAGATGCCTGGCCCCATTTCAGGTAGCGCGCGCTGCCGTCGGCGAAGGTGTAGTTCGAGCCGCCCGCGTCCTTCACCGTCGAGCCGTGGCGGCTCTGGTTGAGAATCTCGTTGATGTCCTCGTTGTATTCGTAATCGAGATACCAGTGCGTAACGCCGTCGCCTTTCTCCGCGAAGACAATCGTCTCGGACGGCTCTTTGATGTCGCTCTCGCTAATCGAGTAGTCATTCGTGCGCGCGTATTTCCGCCAGTCCGGGTCTTTGTTGTAGCGCTCGAAGAAATAATCGTTCCAAGAGTTGTAGATGTAGCTGCGCGGCGCGAGGTCGGCTGGATAATTATTTCCACCGCTCGTGCCGTTCCCGCTCCACGGTTTCGGATCGTTCGGGCAGACGAGCAATTTGTAATCAGGGACGGGCGCGGTGCCGGAAGCCAGCCCGTCATCCGTCGGAGCCACGTTGATGTAAGCGAGCAAGCGGCTTGGCCAGCGGTGCGGATGAGAGCGCGGCGGAAGGCGGCCTTCGTTCTCGTCCGTGTACATCATCAGCGCGAGTCCGAGCTGCCGCATGTTGTTCAGGCACTGGATGCGCTTGCCGTGCTCCTTCGCTTTCGCCAAAGCGGGCAGCAGCAGGCTGGCGAGTATCGCGATGATGGCAATGACCACGAGCAGTTCAATCAACGTGAACGCGCGGCGTGTCCTGTTCTGAAGTTGTCCAATCATCTGTGCGACAGACGAAGATGCCGCCGGGCAAGTTACCTGGCGAGCCGCTGCGCGCTTGGGCAAGAGCGGCGATGAAACCTCGGACGCGAAGGAGCGCGGGTTTTCCAACCCGCAGCAACGTGAAAGAAAGAACGGCGTCCGCAAGTCCTTGCGCCTTCTGCATGCGAGCGTTGCTGCGGACTGGAGAGTCCGCGCTCCAGCGCCTACGCCAGAATCCCTTTCACCACATGCCCAGCCACATCCGTCAGGCGGAAGTCGCGGCCTTGGTAGCGATAGGTCAGCCGCTTGTGATCAATGCCGCAGAGGTGAAGCATCGTGGCGTGCAGATCGTTGACGTGAACTTTCTGATCGTTGTCCACGAACTTGTAGCCCAACTCATCGGTGCTGCCCCACGACGTGCCGCCCTTGATTCCGCCGCCCGCGAGGAAAATGGAGAACGCATTGATGTGATGATCGCGCCCGCTGCCCTGCCCCATCGGCGTGCGGCCAAATTCACCGCCCCAGATGATGAGCGTGTCTTCAAGCAATCCGCGCTGCTTCAAGTCTTTGATCAACGCCGCGCTCGGACGGTCGCACGCTTCCGCCGCCTTCGGCATTTCCTTCTCGATGTCGCCGTGATGATCCCATGCGCGATGATAAAGCTGGATGAAGCGCACGCCGCGTTCGGCCAGACGGCGCGCGAGCAGGCAGTTCGAGGCGTAACTGCCGTCGCCCGGTTCCTTCACGCCGTACGCCTCCAGCGTCTCCTTCGACTCCTGCTTGAAGTCCGTGAGTTCCGGCACGCTGGACTGCATCCGAAACGCCAGCTCGTATTGCGCGATGCGCGTCTGGATTTCCGGGTCGAGCCGGTCTTCGGCGAGAATGCCGTTCAGCCGCTGCACTTCCTCCACGACCTGCCGCTGCGTGCTCTGGCACACGCCTTCGGGATTGCCGACGTAATGCACCGCGTCGCCCTTGGACTGAAATTGAATGCCTTGAAACTTGCTCGGCAAAAATCCCGCCGACCATTGCCGCGCCGACACCGGTTGCGCGCCGGACTTCCCTTGCGAGGTCAACACGATGTAGCCGGGAAGATTCTCCGTCTCCGCGCCGAGACCGTAGAGCAGCCACGAACCCATGCTCGGGCGGCCCTTGATGATCGAGCCGGTGTTCATGAAGGCGTGTGCCGGGTCGTGATTAATCTGCTCCGTGTGCATCGAGCGGATGATGCAGATGTCGTCCGCGAGCGTGGCGATGTGCGGGAACAGCGAGGAAATTTCCTGCCCCGATTGGCCGTGTTTTTTGAATTCCACGAACGCGCCACGCGCCTTCAGTTCCGTGTTCTGCAACTGCGCGAGTTGCTGCCCCTTCGTGAACGATTCGGGGAACGCCTTGCCGTCCAGCTTCTTCAACTCCGGCTTCCAGTCGAACGTCTCCAGATGCGACGGCCCGCCCGCCATGCAGAGATGAATTACGCGCTTCACCTTCTGCGGGAAGTGCAGCGGCGAGATGATGCCGCCGGTTTTTCCAGCAGCGCGCGCCAGCGTCGGCCCGAGCAGCGAGGCGAGCGCCATGCCGCCGAGACCGTAGGCGGAGCGGGAGAGGAAGGTGCGGCGGTTGATGGAAAGGGCGAATGTCTGTTCGTTGAATGGCTTCATGGCGGCTCAGTAAATCGTAATCGTTTCGTGCAAGTTCAGCACCACGCGGCAGACGCTCGTCCACGCCGCCAGTTCCACTGCATCTGTGTTCTTGGGCGTGCCGGCGAGTCCGACTTTTTGCAACTTCACCGGCTCGTCCACATCGCTCTGCAAATGCTCACGCTGGGCGACGAGAAATCTTTTCAGCGAGGCGAGTTCCGCCGGCTTGGCACTCCGGCCCAGCGCGCGCTGGTAGGCCAGGTTCAATCGCGCCTCATCCGTCTTTGCTGGCGTCGCCAAGAGCTTCTGCGCGAAGACGCGGGCGGCTTCGACAAAACTTGGATCGTTCAACAGCGTCAGCGCCTGCTGTGGGGTGTTCGAGATGGGACGCAGCGCGGTGCATTCCTCGCGGCTCGGCGCGTCGAAGTTTGCCAGCATTGGTTGGAGGAACGTGCGCTGCCAGTGCGCGTAAACGCCACGACGATACTGGCGGTCATCCGGGCTGGCGAAATAATCGCGGTCGGGGAACTGCAAGTTCACGTAGTAGCCGCCGGGCTGATACGGATGCGCGCTCGGCCCGCCAATCTCGTTGTTGAGCAAGCCGGAAATCGCCAGCGCGTTGTCGCGGACAAACTCCGCCTCCAGCCGCCGCGGATTTTGCGATGCGAGCCAGCGGTTGTTCGGGTCAAGGTCACGCAACTCACGGCGCAGGTTGGAGCTTTGCTTGTAGGTGGATGAGGTCACGAGCAGTCGCACGAGATGCTTCACGTCCCACGCTTTCTGACCTTGGGCCTTGGACCTTGGACTTTGGACAGCTCCCGTCGGTTCCATAAATTCCACCGCCAGCCAGTCCAGCAACTCAGGATGACTCGGCGGCTCGCCTTGCAAAC
>JANOAY010000997.1:0-2388 GCA_031411375.1 Pedosphaera sp.
CAGAGCGCGCACCAACACCAGTTGATTCCCAATTCCACCGCCACCGCCCCTCAGCCGTTTTCCCCTGAATGAAAATTCTCATCCTCGCCGCCGGTTACGCCACGCGGCTTTACCCGCTCACGCTCACCAAGCCCAAGCCGCTGCTCGACGTGGCGGGCCGCCCGATGATCGAGCACGTCCTCGACAACATCGCGCCCATCCCCGGCATTGACCGCGTGTATGTGGTGACGAACGACAAGTTCGCCGCGCCCTTCCAGCAGTGGGCCGACGGCTACCGCGCCACGAAGTCGAAGCTGAACTTCACCATCATCAACGACGGCTCGACCGACGACACGAACAAGCTCGGCGCGATTGGCGACCTGAACCTCGTGCTGGAACGCGAGCAGGTGGACGACGACTTGATCGTGGTCGCAGGCGACAATCTTTTCTCCGAGAGCATCGAGGCGTTTGGAAAATTCTGCCGCGAGAAGAACGCGCCCGTGCTCGGCGTGTACGACGTGGGCGATCTGGAGGCGATCAAGAAATACAACGCCATCACCATCGCGGGCGACGGGCGCATCACCTTTTTCGAGGAGAAGCCGCAGGTGCCGCAGAGCACGCTCACGGGCATTGCGCTGTATTTTTATCCGCGCGCCACGCTGCCGCTCATCCGCCAGTACGTGGCGGAAGGAAACAATCCCGATCAGCCCGGACGCCTCGTGCAATGGCTTTACCCGCGCACGCCGTTCTACACCTGGCGCGTGCCGGGCCTGTGGTTCGACATCGGCTCGAAGGAGACGCTGGCGGAGGCGAACGAGATTTTTGGGAAGCTGAAGTAGGTAGAAGTTGTCGCGCTGCGACAACTCCGCCCGCGCAGAGCGGGCGGCCTTTGAGGCGTCCGAATGGAGAGCATGCGTCTCCGTTCCAGCACGCCGCTCTGTGCGGCGCGACTTCTCGCAGCGCGAGAAGTTCCACCCGCCACTGAGTGCAAAAACCATTTTGGTGTTTGGTTTTTGCCACGCCTTCGCCTAGAAATTTCTTCAGCCCAAGCGCGTGCGGAAATTCTTACATCAAGTCGCCGACAAGCTGAAAGGCCCCGCCGCCGTCGCCGCGACGACGCCCGTGGATGAAGGCGCGCGTCTCGCCGCCCTGCGCCGCTACGGACTGCTCGACACGCTCCCCGAAGCCGCTTTCGACGATCTCACCAAACTCGCCGCGAACATCTGCGGGACGCCCGTCGCCATCGTCACGCTCGTGGACGAGCGCCGCCTGTGGTTCAAGAGCCGCATCGGTGTGCCGCTGGCCGAGGCCCCGCATGACGCGTTGCCGTGCAGCCACAGCATTCTCGGGGACGACCTGCTGGTGGTGGAGGACGCGAGCCGCGAGGACGGGTGGAAAAATTCTCCGTTCGTCCTGGGCGAACCGCATCTGCGTTTTTACGCGGGGATGCCGCTTTGCACCTCCGACGGTTTCAAGATCGGCACTCTGGCCGTGGCGGACACGCACAAGCGCCGGCTCTCCGAGCAGCAGTGCGAGGCGCTGCGGATTCTCGCCCACGAAGTCGTGGTGCAATGCGAACTGCGCCGACATCTCGTGGAACTGGAGCGCAGCATCCAGGAACAGCGGCGCGCGCAGGAGGCGCTGAAGAACACCGAGATGTTCTACCAGGCGCTCGTCGAGTCGCTGCCGCAGTTCATTCTCCGCAAGGACACGCAGGGCCGGTTCACGTTCGCCAACCAGAAATTCTGCGCCTCGCTCGGCAAGACGCTGCATGAAGTCCTCGGCAAAAATGACTGGGACTTTTTCCCGCCGCACCTCGCGCAGAAATATCACAACGACGATCTGCGTGTGATGGAAACGCGGCAACCGGTGGACACCATCGAGGCGAACCAGACGCCGGCGGGCGACCGCATCCACGTCCACGTCATCAAGACGCCGCTCTACGACGCCTCCGGCAATGTCGTGGGCATCCAAGGAATTTATTGGGACGAGACCGACCGCAAGAAGACCGAGGAGGCGCTGGCCTACGAGCGCGATTTGCTCCGTGCGCTGCTCGATAACATTCCCGACCGCATTTATTTCAAGGACGTGAAGTCGCGCTTCCTGCGCATCAGCACTTCGATGTCGCGACGGCTGGGCGTGAACGAACCGTCCGAGGTGTTTGGGAAGACGGACTTTGATTTTTATCCGCAGACGCTGGCGCAGGAATTCTTCAAGGACGAGCAGCGCATCATCGCCACCGGCCAGCCGCTCATCAACAAACTGGAACGCATCACCGACCGCGACGGGCGCATGAGCTGGGCGTCGGTGACGAAGGTGCCGCTCTACAACCGGTCCGCGTCGGTGGTGGGCATCATCGGCATCTCGCGCGACGTGTCACAACTCAAGGAGGCCGAGGCTGCGCTCGAA
>JANOAY010000998.1:0-5376 GCA_031411375.1 Pedosphaera sp.
CGTCAGCAACAACTGCTATGGCCCTATCACCGACCTCGGCCACAACCTTTCCTCCGACGCCACGCCGGCATGGACTTCCGGCACGAGCGTGAACAACACCGACCCGATGCTCCTGCCGCTCGGCAACTACGGCGGGCCCACGCTCACGATGGCCCTGCACGCCGGCGGTCCGGCCTTGAACACCGCTGACTGCGCGCTCGCTCCGCCGACCGACCAGCGCGGTTTCCCCCGCCCCGACGGCCCCGGCTGCGACATCGGCGCGACCGAAGGAGCCAGCGCGCCGTCGCTGCAAATCTTCCGAGTCAACAGTTCCACCAACGTGCTGCGCTGGATCGGCCTAGCTGGTCGCAATTACCGCGTCGAAGCCGAGACCAGTCTCAACGCGTGGTGGCCCTATGCCACCAATATCGCCACGACCAACGGCCTGATCGATTTGCCTATTCCAGTCTCTGCCCCCGAGCGTTTCTTCCGGTTGCAGGCCGAGTGATTCCCAGGCGCGCTCGACTCACTCAGCACTCGGTTTCGGGAACCGCGCCCAGATGGCCACTATGGCGCGCGGGCTTTCCACCCGCCGCAACGTGCGATGGAGAGCGGTGGCCGCAAGTTCTTGCACCTTCGACCAGCGAACATTGCTGCGGGTTGAAAACCCGCGCTCCTCTCCGGCCCTGCAACGAACAACTGACAACGCTGCCGGAACCCGCTACGAATTCGCGCCACATGAAAGCCGTCATTCTCGCCGCCGGCAAAGGCACGCGCATGAAGGAACTCACAAACGAGATTCCCAAGCCCATGCTCCGCGTCCAGGGCCGGCCGATCCTCGAACACATCCTCACCGGGCTGAAGGCTGCGGGCGTGACCCAGTTCTTCATCGTCACCGGCTGGCGCGCGGAGGTGGTGGAGGACTACTTCGGCGACGGCTCGAACTGGGAGGTGGACATCACTTACGGACGCCAAGTCGTGCAGGACGGCACGGGCAAGGCGCCGGAACTGGCGAAGGAATTCGTCGGCCCCTCGCCTTTCATCCTCACCTACGGCGACATCCTCGTGAGGCCCGAGACCTACGCGCAGATGATTCACCGCTACAACGAGGATTACTTCAGCGGCGTGGTGACCGTGACCGGCAGCGAGGACGTGACCAAGGGCGGGCTGTTTTTCTTCGATGAAAAATTCTGCCTGAAACATCTCGTGGAAAAACCGCCGGCGGAACAGGTCGAACAACTCCGCCGCGACGGCTGGCTGAAGCCCGGCGAGCCGGCGTGGTACAACGCCGGCATCTACATCTTCCGCCCGTCGCTCTTCGAGTTCACCGCGAAGCTGGAGAAATCCCCGCGCGGCGAATACGAACTGACCGACGCCATCACCGGACTGATCGCCACGCATCATCCGCTGGCCGGCCTGCGCATCGAAGGCCGCTGGGTGGACGTGCGTGACCCGGAGGTGCTGGCGAAATTGGAAGAGGAGAAGTGAACCGCAATTTTTAACCGCGCGCGGACGCTGATGGGAATCGGCTGCGGAGTGCGCCCATCCCCGGGCGCAGCAACGGAGGACTCCTGGCGCATTGAAAAAAATCCACGCCGACCGGCGCTCGCAAGTTGCTGCGCACGAGGACGGGCGTACTCGGGGAACGATGGCTTCGCACTGAGCAACTTTTCAGACCGGCTCTTCGCGTCCGTGGGCGGCGACAAAACTTAGCGGGCAGGCGGCGGATTTTCCCCGCCCGGCGACCGAACCCGCCGGCTGATGGCCGTTCGTTGAAAATGTCAGAAATCTTTGCCCGCACTGGGGGAAGGATCGGCCCGACCGGCGTACCGGTCCCGGGAAGTTCGGGAGCCGGGTGGAAAAACATCTGGCGACGGCGAGTTCTCGAAGCGCCGCCTCTCTCCGGCCCGCTCCTCCACTTCGTGAGAGGAGCGGGATAAAAATGCGGACGGGCAGTGGCCAGGCGACGGGGTTCACCACACGCGCGGATTTTCTACGGAGTTGGCGCCAGGCGGCGCAGGCGGAACAGTTCCGTGCTCAGGGCGACAAACTTGGTGACCACGAATTCCTGGCCGATCAGTTCGGGCCGTTCTTCCACGTCGTACCAGGTCGAGGGGTTCAGGTCCGTGTTCGATTGGAGCGCAAATCCGCTGAGGGTCGCGGGCCAGGAAATTTGCATGACCTCCGGCGAGAGACATTGAATTTTCAGGCGCGGCGTGGCGGAGCCGGTCGTGACGGCGGCGAAGTTCAGGCCCACGCGCAAATCATCCGCAGTGAACTTCCCGATGCTCGCGCTCTGGCGGAAGCAAAACGCGCTGATGGGAACCGGCGACGCGACATCGGTGGGGTTGGTGCCGGGACTGAGTTCGCTCAACGGATTCACCCAGAGCGTGCTCGCCGCCGTCCGCGCGTCGTAGCGCAGCACGACGAGGCAGCTGAAATTCGTGACGAGATCCACGGGCCACTGCTGCGCGAGCGCGACCTTAGCATTCGCAATGGCGAGGCGGAATTTTCCCGACGCGGCGTTCAGGGTCTGCGCGATCAAACGGCAGCGACCGCTCGTGGCGTTGAAGTGCGCGATGTAGTCGCCGCTCGTGCCGGGGAGTTCGGAAAAATTGATTCGCAGGCTGGTGTAGAAGGTCAGCCCGCTCTCGGGCGCGAACGGGCCGAACGGCAGCAGCGCGTTCACGTCCTCGGTGAACGGCACGCCCATCGCAAGCTGGCTGTTGGCAACTTGGATTTCCCCCGTGCCGCCGCCGTGCCGCACCCACGTCGGCGCGGCGTTGGAAATGAGCGGGCCGCCCGCATAGTTGAAATCATCCGCGAGCAGCAGGGCCGGCACCGCCGTGAGCAGGAACGAACTGCGGTTCGTGGAAAGCCCATCCGTCGCGCAGATCGTGATCATCGTCTCGCCGATGAATTCCGGGGCCACGGTGATCCAGAGTGTCCCGTTTGATCCGCTCGCCAGGGTGGTGAGGCTCGGCACGAGCGCGGTGTTCGTGGTGGAAGCCCACACGTCGAGTCCCGCCGCCTCCGTCTCCGCATCGCCGACCATGAAAGGAACGCGCGTGCTGCCGCCGACGACGACTTGCTGCGGCGGCACGGCGGAGATGGACGGAGCCGCGTTGCCCGCCAGCGCCTCCGTGAAACTGCCGGTCACAAACAGTTCATCCACGAGCATCACGCCGAGGCTGCTGTCCTGCCGCCAGGAGAACGCGCTGACCGTCGTGGGACCTGCGACGTCCAGGCCGGTGATCGACGCACTGAGTTCAGACACGGGATCAATCCAGAGCGTGGTCACGGCGTTGCTCGCCACGTAGCGCGTGACGACGGTGTAAGCCTGATTGGGAAACAAATCCGCCGCCCACACGCGCGACGGGCTGCTGCTGGCATTCGCGATGCCGAGCCGGAACAGTCCCGCGCCCGCGCCGCTCGCGGTCAGGAAAATTTTCCCGCGCTGACTGGACGAGCCGTTGAGATGCGCAAAGAACGCGGCGCTGGAACTGACCGGCAGTTCCGTGACCACTAAGGTGAAGCGCGAATAAATCACCCCGCCGCTCGCAGGCGCGACCGAAGCGGCGAGCGCGGCGTTCACGTCTTCCGTTTCGAGGCGGTTCAATTCCACACGGCCGCCCGCGACGTTCACTTCGCCCGGCGTGCCGCTGTGCGTACGCCACTTCAGCGCGGAGACATTCGTGAGCGCGCCGTCGGCGTACGTGAAGTCATCGCGCAGCAAAATCGCCGCGCGACCCGCGAGAGCGGCGAACAGGAGAACCATCACGCAGCATAAAATCTTCATGCCACCATGATTTGCAGCCGCACGGTGACACGCAATTGCGCCCATGTTCGCAAGGGTTCCGTGGCCGGATTCGGGGAAGTTACTGGCGCGGCTTTTTCTACGAGCCATGAATGATTTTAAGGGACGGGGGGAAGGACTGAAAAATCAGCGGCAACGGCGGGAGGCAAGTCACTACGTAATCACCGGCGAACCGCGAAATTCATCGGCATCCGTCACGCGGCTCATCGCGTCGCGCTGAATGGAAGTTGGTTGAACCGACGTGGAAGACCCCGTCATTTAGCCGAGAAAAAAGGTGGTGGTAGGTGATGGATTCGAACCATCGAAGGCGTAAGCCAACTGATTTACAGTCAGTCCCCTTTGGCCACTTGGGTAACCTACCGCACCGTCCGCCGTAGCGGGCGCGCAATATGCAAAAGCGAATTTGCGTTGTCAACGAATGGACTTGGCGGACACGGAGCGCGGGTTTTCAACCCGCAGCAAGTGAAATGGAGAGCGGGGTCCGCATGTTCCAGCGCTTTGGACTTGCGAACGTGGCTGCGGGTTGGAGATCCGCGCTCCGCTTCCATGAATTCCTGCGTGACACCGGAAAAGTTCTGTGGAACATCTCCCGCCCATGAAACATTTTCTGCTCGTCGGCGCGGTGGCTTTGACTCTTGGCTTCGTGGTCAGTTGCGAAGCCCAGGACAAAAAGGCCGAAGCCAAAGACAACCAAGAAACCAAAAAGGAAACCCAACCTGTGACCCCAAAAGAAGTGAAGGAAGTCGCCATCATCAAGACCAGCGCCGGTGAAATGGTCGTCGAATTCTGGCCCGAGGTGGCCCCGAAGACGGTCGAGAATTTCAAGAAACTCGCCCGCACGAATTTTTACGACGGCACCGCGTTTCATCGCGTCATCAAAGGCTTCATGATTCAGGGCGGCGACCCGCTCACGAAGGACGCCTCGAAGGAAGCCGCGTGGGGCACGGGCGATCCGGGCTACAAGATCAAGGCCGAGTTCAACGAACGCTCGCACACGCGCGGCGTGCTTTCGATGGCCCGCTCGCAAAGCCCGGACTCCGCCGGCAGCCAGTTCTTCATCTGCCACGGCGATCCCACGTTCCTCGACCGCCAGTACACGACCTTCGGCAAAGTGATCAAAGGCGATGACGTGCTGGAGAAAATCGGCACGACCAAGACGCATCCGCCGGACCGGCCCGACGTGGTGCAGCGCGTGGAAAGCATCCGCATCGTCCCGGCGGATTCGATCAAGTAACGCAGATTGATTTGCGAACGCGGATGGGCTTCCGGCTCATCCGCGTTTTTTTTATGGATTTGGAAGACATCGCCGCCGCGCTGGTCGCCATCGGTTGTCCCGCCGCCAAATCGCGAGAGATGGCCGCGCAACTGGACAAGCGCGCGCATCAGCTCGCGGCGCAAAAGGGACGGACGTACGAGGAGGCGCTGTTGTATCTGCTTAAGCTGATGCGCGAGGGGATGGGTTCGACTCCGCCGCCGACGTAGCCACGGGCGTGAAAGGAGCGCGGCTGTGGCGTAGCCCAGCCGCAGCAGTTTCGCCTGAAACCACGCGCTCCACAATTCCAGCGTGCTGCGGCTGGGCT
>JANOAY010000999.1:0-1810 GCA_031411375.1 Pedosphaera sp.
ATCGCCGCGTCGGTCTGGATGAAATCCTCGTAGCTCACGATGCCGCCCATGCTGCGGCCCGTCGCGCTCACAATACCCATTGTCACCGTCTGGCCGACGCCGAAAGGATTGCCCACCGCCAGCACCACGTCGCCGACCTGCAAGTTGTCGCTGTCGGTGATGGTCACGGGCGTCAGGTTCTTGGCGTCAATCTTCAGCACGGAAATGTCCGTGGCCGGATCAGTGCCGATGATCTTGGCGATGAATTCCTCGTCGCGTTCGGGCACGGAAATCTTCAATTCATCCGCGCCTTCGACCACGTGGTTGTTGCTCAGAATGTAGCCGTCCGCGCTGATGATGACGCCGGAGCCGACGCCCTGTTCCTTCTGCGGACGCGGCGCACGGCGGCCGTTCCGGCTGCCGGGCGCGGGTGCTTCTCCATCCTCATCCGGCACGCCGAAGAAGCGGCGCAACGCGGGATCATCAAACGGCGAAACGCCCATCGAGCGCCGAACCGTTTTGCTGGAATAGATGGTCACTACGCTCGGCGCGACGCGCTTCACCACCGGCGCGTAGCTGGGAATGGTCCGCCCCTCCTGCGCGACCGGGGCGGTGTTCAACACCACTTTCGGCGCGGCGCGTTCGGTGGTTTTCTCCGCCGCGCGCACATCCGTCGCGCCAAAGCGGGCGTAAGTCAGTCCCAACGCCAGCGCGATCACGAGCGCGGCGGTCATCAAAGTTCGATTCGTTTTCATAATATTTTCAGCGGGTCCGCCGCGAGTTTGCTCCTTTGCCATCACTGAGGCGCGACCCATCGCGCTCATCACGGGCTGGCGGACCGTTGTGCTCATACAGACCGGGACGGTAAGAGAAATGTTCAAACCGCAACGTGGAATCTGAAACCAGAAAATCAATTTGACGGCAGGCTCTGCAACAATTCTCGAATGGTCGCGGACTGGCCCGGCAGAACAAAATCCGGCGCGACCTCGCTCAGCGGTTGCAATACGAACCACCGCAGGTGCGCGCGGGGATGCGGTAAAATCAACGTCGGACGATCCCGCACCTCGGCCCCGAACGCGATGAGGTCGAGATCGATGGGGCGCGCTTCGTTCATCACCGTCTTGGGCCGGCGTCCAAGGTCCCACTCCAGCGTGAACAGCTTCATCACCAGCGAGTCCGCCGTTTCGCCCGACCGGGGAGTGAGCGCCACGGCGGCGTTCACAAACGGCGGGGAGCCGGGCGGACAATCGACGGGCGCGGTCGGCCAGAGCGAGGATTTGCGAATCGGCAACTCGGAGAATTCCTGCAACTTGTCGAAGGCCTGCCGAATCAGCGCTGCGGAATCGCCGAGGTTGGAACCAAGGGCGATCAGCGCCGTCGCAGGAGACAAGGTCACGGCGTTCATACGTCGCAGCGTAGCGCGGACCGCCGAGTCCGCGTGTTCATAAATCCAAACGCCAGTTGCGCTGGCTGGCGCTGAGAGATTTGCGCGGATATGGCTGTCCGCGCTCCTGTCGGTTCCGCGTTCACTTCAACCCCAGCACGTCCTGCATGTCGTAGAGGCCGGGCTTCTGCGACGCGAGCCACTGCGCGGCGCGGAGCGCGCCGTTGGCGAAGGTCTCGCGGCTCGACGCCTTGTGAGTCAGTTCCACGCGCTCGCCGTTCGCGGCGAAGATGACAGTGTGATCACCCACGACATCGCCGCCGCGCAGGGCGTGGATGCCGATCTCGCTCGCCGTGCGTTCGCCCGTGATGCCCTGCCGTCCGTGGCGGAGCACCTCATCGAGTTGCACCTTCCGCACGTCGCCGAGGATTTCGAGCAGCGTGGTGG
>JANOAY010001000.1:0-15511 GCA_031411375.1 Pedosphaera sp.
CGAGGCGCGCTTCGTCACCAAACTGTTCGGCCAGTTTGATTTCCAATCGCCCGCGCGCTCCGGCGACATCATCAAAATCTTCAGCGAAGTCGAGAGCGTGGGCCGCACCTCCTGCCGCATCAAAGTCTGGGCCGTGAACGCCCATACCGGCGCGGACGTGTTCAGCACCTTCGCGGTGATGGTGAACGTGCAGGACGGGCAGGCGACGGCCATTGAACGGAAGGACGGCTGAAGGCGGTGCGAACTCACACGCCGGGCGCCTCACTTTTTCCCCTTCTCGGATTCCATGACACTGAGGAGCTTTAAGATCGCAGGCGGCGCGGCGGCGAAGGCGGTGATGATGCCAAACACGCCTTTGTAGGCATCCGGCTGGGTGAGGAACATGAGCAGCGCGATGGCGACCAGCGCGACATAGACCGGCCCCTTGGCGATGTCCCAGCCGCCCTGCCCCGCCTCCTTCTTATCGTAGGTCTTGACCGTCTCCGGCGGGACGTGGTCGCGCACAAACGAGTCCAGCCCTTCCGGACGGATTTTCAAACCACGGTCGTGCGCGAGCAGGCCGCGTTCAAGCAGCGCGGGCAGTTCGCGGTTGTGCGCCTGGAGCAGGCCATTTTGCGCGACGTGGAAGAGGGCCAGCCGATTGTGCTCGTTGAGTCCGTTTAACCACGCCCGCCGGTCCCCAGGTGAGTCCGGCACGCCCTCCGGCTCCTTCGGGCACGGACGCGGGGTGCGGACGTGGAAAATCCGGTGCGCGATGAAGCTGACGGGGATGACCAGAACCAGCCCGGTCAGGGTGAGCGCCACGAGACCAAGCGGCCAGGAGGAGGACGGGAGCGAATTTTCCAGCACGAGCGATTTTCCCGCCCGGTAGTTGCTGACCCGCAAGGTGAGTTTTCCAGCCGGCTTCTCCCAATACCAGATGTCGTCGTCTGACCGCGACGCGAGCAGGCTGCGGCTTTCCACCGAGACGGGGCTGCGCAGCACGGGCAGGAGCGGGAGGACGCGCTGAGTGAAGGTGCGGGCGGGCGGAACTCCGCCGGGGCGGGACTGCACCGTGCCTTCCTCATACAGGACGGAGCGGCCGTCGGGCGCGGCGTAAATCCCCCAGGGTGTGGCCGAGCGGTCGAGGGCGATCCGTCGTTGCGCATAGTCCGGCGGCAGGTCGGCGGGCAGCCGCGTCGCGCGCTCCGTCAGCGCGCGGGCGAACGTGAACTGGCTGTGCTTGGTGAACAGGAGCTGGCCGGACTCCTGCGCGACGCGGAAACAAACCATCGCCGGAGCCACCGCGAGCAGGAACAGCCACGACAACAGCAGCGCGAGGCAACAGCCCGGAAACCATTTTTCCGGCACCGGTCCTGAAATGGCCAGGCCACGCCGCAGCCACCATCCGCCCACGCCCACGCCCAGCCAGGCCAGCACCGCCGTCGCCACCAGCAGCGTCCATCCGCCCGCCGGGCCGTGAAACCAAGTCGGCCCGCGCCAGCAGCACCACTCGAGGACGGCGAAGAGAAAAAAGTTCACCGCCGCCAGCACCAGATACGCCCGCCGCCGCCCCGGCTCCGGCCAGAACCACCAGGAGGGCGTGCGGGCCGCCGCCGGCACGCCGGACGCCCGGCGCCACAACCACCACAGTCCCGCCAGCCCGAGCACGGCGGCCGCCGGCGCGAGAATGAAGAAGGCGAACAGCATGAGGCTGAACAGCACCTGCTCGAAATTCGCCGCGCGCAACACCTGCCGTTCCCGGAACACGATCAGCGTCCACGACAAATGCGGCACGGGGGTGAGATGAAAATGGTGCGCGCGCCCGCGGTACCCGATGTTGAAGTCCTGAACCGCGCGGCTCGCCACGGCGGCGCGCAACGAGCCGGTCCGGTCGCATTCGTCGAAGAGGTTTTCCCGCAGGTTGCGCCAGGTCTCGGAGTGGAACAGCACCTGTCCGTCGGGCGTGATCACGGCAAAGCCCAGCCCCGCCGGCAGGACGGGATCGAGCACCGTCTGGAGCGGCCCCTCGACGGCGGCGATTTCCTGCGTGCCCGAACGCCGCGCGAGGATGACCGATTTCTTGCCGGTGGTCAGCGAGCGGATGGGTTCGATCCAGAAGGCGTTCGAGCCGTTTTCCTGCCAGGACCAGACCGATTTCTGATCCTTCGACGCGTCCTTGAAATAGTTCCGCTCCTTCACGCTGAGCATCGCCGTGGCGGTCTCGCGCACCGTCCACTTGTCCGTCTGCAACCCGTCCGCCTCGCGGACCCAGAAGGCGAGGTCGAACATCGCGCGCGAGCGGTTCGCGAACACGGCGATGTTCGTCTGGGCCAGCGCCCGGGTGAGAATGTTCGTGGCCGGACCACGGCCCGATTTTTTCAAACCATCCAGGTCGCTGAGCAACTGGCGCAGGGACCCGATCTCCTCGACCAGGTTGGAGCGCATGAGGCCGGCCAGTTTCGCCGAGCCGTCGTCGTGGCGCGCGCGTTGTTCCATGTAGCTCATCCAGTCAAGCATCAGGATGGCCAGCAGCGCCGCGCTGCCCCAGGTGCCGGCCAGCAGCAGCAGCGCGTGGCGGCGCCGGAGCGGCTCGTGCGGCCCGGCGAAGGCCACGCGCGGATACACGAGGCTCAACACCACAAAGAGCACGAGGAAGATGCAGGCAATGAGCAGCGAGTAAGAGACCTCGAGACTTTCCGCGCGCAGCCGTTCGGCGGCCACCAGCCCGCACAGGTGCCAGCGGTTGGTCCCGGGCGGCTCGATTTCGAGCGGCACGGGCAGCGGCTGGATGAACACCTTGTAATTGCGATCCGCCAGCTTCATGGGGCGCAGGCGCGTGGCCTGGCGCACCAGATTCGTGGCGGCCTCGCCGGGTGATTCGCCGGCGGCCAGGTTCAAAGCCTGCACGTTCAGCCCGGGCGGCAGCTGCTGGTGGATGACTTCGCCGCTCTCACGGACGAGCAGCAGGCCGTCGAACTCCGGCGGCAGCAACGTCAGCGCCCCGACGTCGGAGAAGGCTCGGATGGTGACGAGCCACCGGGTGTTGGTGCCCGGGTGGGTGCGTATTTCCAGTTCGAGCCGGGAGCCGCGCAGCAGGATGTTGGTGCCCGCGCGGGCGGTGGTGTCGGAGGCGGCCTCGACTTTGGGCGTGCCTGGCAGCGAAAGCTTGGCCACCAAGTCCATCGCCCGCTTGACGCGTCCGCCCAGCCGGTCCAGTTCCGATGGTGAAGGACTGTTCGTCTCGCTCTCAATGCTCTTGGCCGCCAGCACCATCATGGACGGAAAGCTCCCGACCGTATTTTGAATCTGCTCCCCGGACAGCGCGAGCACGCGGAAGTCGCGGCGTTCAAAATACTCCCGCTGCCCCGGCACGTACCAGAAAAAGTAGAGCGCCGCCGCGCCGGCCAGCACCGCCGCGCCGGCGAGCTGCGCCAGCCATTGCGGCCGGGCCAGCCATTTCAGAAAAGCGCCGGGCTGGAACATGTCATGGTTGGTGAATGGCGCGGATTTGCTTGATGACCTTCTCCGGGCCGTCGCCCTTGGTGTAACCCGCGACCTTGTCCACGTAATGCCCGGCGGCATCCATCAGCGCGAGCGACGGCCAGCCGCGCACGTTGCAATCCTCGACGAGCTGTTCGAGGGCCGCGTCCTGTGGCACGGCGACCGGGTCCACCTCGAAGACGACAAAATTGGTCGCCGCGTAGTTCTTGAACTCGTCGCTGCCCATGACCTCGGTCTGGAGGTTCTGGCAGTCCCCGCACCACTCCGGGCCGCCGGTGAAATGGAGCAGCACCATTTTTTTCTCCGCCTTCGCCTGCCGCAAGACCTCGGGCAGCGTGAGTTTTTCAGAAACCTTCACCGATTGAACAGCCGCTGCGGCGCTCAGGATGAGGAGAAACATCAGTCTGGTCTTCATCGGGTGTTCAACGGTTCCACGGCCGCGTGGTCACGCGCAGTTCGGCGTCAATGCGCGGGTTCAGGCCGGGCTTGGTTGCCACCGGCACGGTGAAGGTCAGACCACCGTCGAGCGTGAGCGTCACGTTTTGAACTTCCGGCAAATCTTCCTCGGTCGGGCTGGAATGGTCGCTCTCGAATCCGGCGCGGATCGTCCACTTCGAGGCATCGCCGGGCTGGGTCGAGCCAGGTTGCGCCACCACGTAGAGCCGGTCCCGATAGATGTAGCCGCCCTCGTAGTGCGTGTCGGCGAAGATGCGACGGTCCACCTCGTATTCGGGCACGAGCACGCGCAAATCCACCGCGAAACTCACCGAACGTTTGGACTCCGCCTTGTGACTGGTCACGCCCTTCTTATTCGTGGTCGTGTCGTCCTGGCTTTGAGACTGGGAGAGAAAGCCTGAGAACAGGTGCTTGCGAATCGGACCGTTCTGCACCTGGCCGTTTTCCAAATGCGCGGGCGCGGGATTCGGAAAATTCTTCCGCTCCTCCTTCGATGGCTCGCGGAGGAGCACGGCGGAATTCTCCTGCACGGTCCGCCGGTGCATCTGCCATTGCGCGCCGCGCACGCTGACCACGGTTTCGAGATGATACGCGCAGTGAATCCGGGTCACGTCGCCGTCGGCCTTGGCCAGCACCTGGGGCGGGAGCGTGAGGTTGCTGATCTGCAGCGCGCCGTCCACGCGGAAGTTGCCGAAGAAGAAGCGCGTCATGTTCTGGTAGCCTTCCTCGGAGTTCACCACGCCGAAGTAGCCGGAATGGCTGCGATGCACGAAGGCGCGCGGCGAATTCACCACCCGCTTCACGCTCGCGCCGGCGTCATTCGTCACCACCTTCTCGCCCCAGGTCGTGGCGTTCTCCACCCGCACGAGTCCGTCGCTGATTTCGCCCGCGCCGAAACGCGACAGCCCCTTGAGCACGCTGTAGTCGTGCGCGTTCGTGCCCACGAGGTTGAAGAACCGGTCGGGGTCAAAATTCTTGAGGAAGGAAACGTCCGTCTCGCCGCTGTCCTTGAACTGCTTTTCCACGCTCAGATACTTCGCCATGCGCTCACGATTGAAGTCGCTGGTGTTGTTGTGCGTGAGCCAGCCGGGGACGTTGCCGATCAGTTTCATGTCCACGCCGTTGTGCGGCGTGGCGTAGGTGAAGACTTTATCCACGGCCTGCCGGGCCTCGACCATGCGCGGGTCATTCCCCAAGTCATCGTTTTGCAAGAAGCAGCGGCAGACCAGCCCGCCCATGGAATGCGCGACGAGATAAACGCGGAAATCCTCCGGCGGCACGGGCTGCTTTTTCTCCGTCACGCGGGCGCGCAGTTTGAGAATCAACTCGCCGAGGCCGCGCGCGAAATGTTCCATCGAAGGCACCTTGCCTACGCCCAAGTCTTCCGACGCCTCCTCGTAGTAACGATAGATGACCACGGATTTATACGGCACTTCCTCCTCGCCGTGTTCATCCGCCACCTGATCGAGGCCGGAGGAATACACGTCGCGGTAATCGTGCTCTTCGAGCAGGCGCACGAGCGGCGACTCGAAGAAGTATTTCCGCAGCGAGCCGTCCCAGGCCTGCCGGCATTTGGCCGAGCCGATGTTGAAGCCCATGTACGGGTCGGCCACGGTGTCTTCGATTTCGCCCTGCGTGCCGGCAAAGCCGCGCACGTAGATGATGGGATGGAATGGGTGGAGCATAATGGAGTATGGTTTTTATGTTTTGGAGACTGAGTCTGTCAGGTCGGAGTCACCGATTCCTCCTCAGTGAACTCGCTGAATACCTGGCCTTTCACGCCACGCCACTTAAAGGAAACTTTTTTTCCCACGGTCAGCGTTTGCGTGGTCTCCACGCGCCAGGAATTCGGAAGGGGGTTCGGCGTGGGCACTTCCACGAGCTTCGTAAAGTCGGCCTGTCCGTCGGCTTTGGTCCAGAGTTCGTGCTTCTCGGCACCGGGCCACGGCTCGACGGTGAATTTGACCACGCCCGCGCCCCGCATCTGGACGGCTTGATTTTTCGGCCTTTTCTCCGCGGGGGTGTCTTTCGCGACGACGGAGGGGAACTTAAAGCCAAGGTAGGTTCCGGCGCTCAGCCCCATCAGGCCCAGCATCGTGGCGCTGAACTCGGGCATCGTCAGATCGTGGATCACCGAGGTGAAGAAGATCGCGCCCAAAATCACCGTCCACACCACCATTTGGAACCGGTGGAAGCTGATGCCGTCCTTATCTGACAGGATGTCCCGCACCCAGTTCTCCGACAGGCCGGTGGAATGTTCCGGACTGTTTTGATCAATGGCCACCGCGGAAAGGTAGGTCACGCTGCTGATGCCCATCAGGACCAGCACCTGCGGGTTCAACGTGTCCAATTCGCCGGTGATGAGGTAGATGAACACGTAAGAAATGGCGGCAATCAAAAACCAGCAGGCCATCTGCACGCGCGCGAGGCTGTAGGGACGCCGGCCGACTCCTTCCGCCGGCACGCCTCCCTTGTCGCGGAGCAGCTCACTTTGGGTGGCGAGAACAAAGAATACGATGACGACCACCAGCCAAAAAGATCCCCAAAACACCACCCGCGGGCGCGGTTCGTAAACCACGAGCTGCAGGGTGGCGGCGGTGGCCACCGGTTCGCCCTTCTGCAAGCCCACGCTCACGCTGTATTCGTCAATTTTGTCATTCCACGGCCAGTTGGCGAACGGACGTCGCAGGAGGGTGCGCCACACGGAGCTGTTCTGGTCCAGCCGCTTCAAGTGAAAGGAAAGCGCATTGGTCGCCACGACGGCATTCGTCATCATCACGATATTGGTCGCGATGATGGTGTTGGTCGTCACGGCATTGGTCACCACCACGACATTTGTTGCCAGCAAGGGATTGGCCGCCGCCACGACATTTGTTGTCACCACGAGATTGGTCGTGACGACCAGGTTGGTCATCAGCGTGATGTTCGTTGTCACCACGTCGTCCTTCACCACCCGGCCCGGCTGCGGGAAAAGATTCGTCACCTCCAGACCGCCCAGGAACAAAGTGATGGGCTTGCCGGTTCTCAAGGCGTTGGTCCGCAACATCCACAGGTTTTCCACGCGCAGTGTGATGGTGTCGCCCAGACGCGCGTAGTTCGTCCCCTCTAAGCGAGGTATTCGATAGTCCTTGTAGTCCGATGCGATGCCATCAAGGACGCGGACTTCGGGCGCGGGCTTTTCCCCTTGCGCCCCCGCCACGCCAGCCGCAGCCCACCAAAACAAACACAGCAGCAGAAATGGATTTTTCATGAGCAGCCTTTCCTTTCAATTCACCACCACCGTCACCTCGCTGCCGAACGGGCCGGGGTCCGCCTCGTTCACGGCGCGCATTTTGATCTTCACCGTCGCGCTCACGGGCAGGCCCTCGAGCATTTTCTCCGGGCCATCCGGCGAATCGGCGCGGCGGAAATCCTCGTCCACGCCCACGACTTGAATCCACACCTGGTAATAATCCGTGCGCGGCACGCGGTCGCACTTCACGAAGACCTTGCCGCCGCCCATCGGTGCGGCGGTGGTGTTCTCGGGCGCGTCCGGCGCGTCCTCCGCGCCGGGGCGGTTCAGGCCGAAGGCCAGCCAGCGTTCATCCAGCGGCCCCATCTTCTGCTCCAGCTCGCCGATGAGTCCGCGCAGTCGGTTGCGCAGTTTGGTTTCGGCGGTGTTGCGCTGGGTGAAGGCTCCGGCCTGGCCGGAATCGCGCGTGTTGCGCGCCTTCACCGCGTCATCGAGCGCGGTCCAGAGGGCGAGCGCGCGGGCCGCCGTCATCACGGTCTTGGCGGTGTTGATTTCGTAGGCGGGGTTGGCGGTGAGAAAAACTTTGGTCTTCTCCAAGTGCGGCAGCAGTTTCTCGCTGGTGCTGGGCACGGCGAGGGAACTGGCCGGCCAGCCCAGCGGCACCCAGGCGCTTCCGGCCTTTTTGCCGAGATGCGGCTCCATGTTCCCGCGCACGAGCATGAGGAAGGCCCGCGCGTTCGAGCGGGCCACCTGCACTTGCGCGTCCGGGTCGGGCGTCTCGGGCAGCACCGTGTTGAAGGTGGCCCAAGCGGTCCATTTGTTCTTCAAGTCGGTGACGTCGGCGCGGATGCGCGTCTCGGTGTTGGTTTCCAGCGGCAGGGCGATGCCATATTGGTTCGCCCCGTCGGCGCAGTCTTCGCCGAGGGAGATAAGTTTGTTGAGATTTTCGGGGAGTTTGTTGGAGGCCATATGTCGTTCAGGTTTGAAGGTTGGGGGTGGTTCATCGGTCATGTCCCAATAGAGTCCGGGCTGATCCCAGTGGGAAACGCCGTCATCGAAGCGCGGAGCGGCAAAGGCTGTGAAATCAATCCCTTGCGCCCACCCAGCGCCCGCCCGATGGTCAAAAAGCGCAAAAAAACCCGAACTTTTGCCGCCGGACGCCAAGAAAAGGCCTTTTGCGCCGGCTCTATGACGGGAGCCTCCCAAAAAAGCCAAAAAACGTCGTCCGGCGGCAGAAGGCCGGTCAAAAAAGCCCTTTTTCAGCGTCCGTCCGCCGCCGGACGCCAAAAAAGGCGAAAAAACGCCGCCCTTCCACCGCCATCCGGTCAAAAACGAGGAAAAAACCCGGTCGGCGGCAGAAGGACGGCGAATTAAGGGAAAAAAGATGGGCTGGCGGGAGGTGCCCCAGCCCAACTCGGCGAGTGGAGGAAGTCGCCTATCCCTGAGCAGCCCACTCGATGTCTCCAGCAGTGCCCCAGCGGTCGCCCCCAAGGAGAAGGTGTCGATCCAGCACGGGAACCGGACGGCCGGGCTTGATGGAATCAGGTGGGCACGCATGGGAACCGTTGGGAGGTCAGGCCGGTTCGTAAGTGAGGCGCCACCCGGTTCTGTTTTCTGCGGGAGACACGCGCTCGATGCGTTCGATTTTATGAACCTTTCGGCTGATCCAAACGCCATTGAGATGCCTGCGCAGCTCTCTGTTTTGGTCGGTGGGCAGGGTCAAGGTGTCGTAAATGTCTTCAGTTTGTAGAGGCATGGGATGGGTGGGTTTAGTTGGAGGCGACTTTGGTAAAGTAGGCGAAGGCGTTTTCGACGTCGGCATTTTCGGCAAATTTCGCGTCGGTTTTCTCCAAGAGTTGGGTCTGCGTCTTGAGATCGTCCGCCGCCTGGCTCAGTTGCGCCGGGGTCGGAGTCGTGAGCGGAGTGCCGGCCACTTTCCAAACGCCAGCCAGCGGCGGCGCAGCCATTATCGTGAGGTTCTTGACGGAAGTGGCCAGCGTGCCCCGGTATTCCTTGAATTTGTCATAACCCGTTGCCGCGGCAATCGCAGTCACCGAACTGTCGATCTTCACGTTGCCACGGTCCCAGGTGTAGCGCGTGAAATCATAATTGGCGGGAACAAGGGCGGCCAAAGACTTTACTTTGTCCGCCGTGGCCGCGGCGTCGGGATATTTTTCGGGCGGCAAGGCTTGGAGATAGCTCAACATGCCGTCCAAGGATTCAATCCGGGCCACCGCATCTTTGGCCGGGATTTTTCCCACGGCGGAACTCACCGCTTTGGCGGTTTTCTCGTCGAGCGCGCCATCGGCATCCTTCGCCAACATGAAGGCCGCCCCCGGCTGGCTCACCGCCGTCTTGCCCACGGCCAAACGCTGGTAAATCCCGCTGCTCTTGATGCCTCCATAGCGCAATTCCATCAGAACATCTGCGGTATCCGTCGCGCCATGGCCTCTCGAATTCGTCGCCGTTGTGTTCTTTTCCGCCGAACGATTGGAGGGGACAATGGCCAGTTCCCCGCGCGTGTAGCCGAACTTCACGTGGTAGAGCTGCGTCTGCGGGTTTTCGGAGATGTCGAGACCGAGCACCGTGCCCGTGGCCGCGATGACGGCATGGCGCCCGGCGCAGCCCTGGCCGAGGACGCCCGCCAGCAGCACGACCGCCAGGCCGGCAGCCGTGGCTTTGCAATGAGGGGATGTGTTCATGGTTTTTTTTATGGGTTGGGGACTTGATTGGTTTGCAGAACGGAAGACTGAGAATGGATGTTCAACATCCCGCCCGGCCGCCCGGAAACCTCCACGCGCACGTCGTCCGCCGAGTCCGGCACCGACACCACGGTGCCGGAGGCGTAACCCAGCGCGAACTTCGCCGCCGGATCGGTGTTCACCGACAGGCCCAGCGCCTGCGTGCGGGTCACCAGCACGGCGGCGTCATGGGCCGGGGCATGAACCAGGCCCACCCCGATAATCAGGTAATGCGTGCCGTGCTTGCCGGGGATGGGAATACCTTGGCAGCCCGTGATCCAGGGCAGCCACCCAGGCAGCCAAAGGAAAAAAAAGAAGCGGGCCGCCGCGCCCCTGCGGCGGCCCGGCACAGCCTTTAAGCCATACCCCCTAAAAAACGAGCCGGAACGCTGCGGTGCCTGGGAGCTGAAGTGCGTGGCACCATCGGTGGTCGAACCTAGCGTTGGACAGCCCGGTCTCATCTGCTTCAAGTCTTTCAGGCGGCCCCGCCCGACCGCAAGGAGCCTGAGTTAGCCGATTGCGACAAAATGTTAGCCAACTGCGACACCCCGCCCCGCATCGGGTTGGGCATGAAACCCGGCAGGCTCACCGCGCGCTCCGCAAACGCGCCCGGCGTGGTGCCCATCTCCATGCGGAACTTGCGCACAAAACTGGGCAGATGCCGGAACGCCACCGCCGCCGCCACTTCCTTGGCGTTGAAACCGCGCTCCAACAGCGCCACGGCATCCGTCATCCGCTGCCCGGCCAGCCACTCGCGCGGGGCCAGGCCAAAGGCCCCGCGAAAACGCCGCTCGAAGGTGCGCGCACCCAGCCCGGTCTCCCGGGCCAGCCCCTTGGGCTGATAACTGGCCCGCCGCGCCAGGTCGGCGACCTGCTCGGCGGAAAGCCATTGCGGCGGATTGGTCCCGGTCAGCAAATATTTCTTCTTCACACTCGGGGAAGGGGAATCGGCGGAGAAATCTGACACTTTATTTTCAATTATTTTTCGGGGACGCGTTTTTTCACGCTGATAGCGGCTGTTTCCCCCTCCGCCGTGTCAAATTACTCGGCCGGCCCGGTTTGCTTTTGACATTGCCCCCCGCCCTTCTGACCTTACGCGCCGTGTCACGGCTGCCCTTTGAACTCGCGCTCGCCCTCCGCTACTTGCGGCCCAAGCGCACGTTCGTCTCCGTCATCACGCTCATCGCCATCATCGGCGTGATGCTCGGCGTGGCGGTGCTGATGATCGTGATCGCGGTGATGAGCGGCTTCGACCGCGAGTGGCGGGACAAGATTCTCTCCGCGAACGCGCACCTGAAAGTGGTCGGCCTCGGAGGCATTACGCCCGATTACCAGCGGCTCATGCCCATCATCGCGCGCCATCCGCAGGTGAAGGGCGTGGCCCCCTTCATCCTCACGCAGGTCATGCTCCAGACCCAGCCGGCGGACACGAACGAGAATCCGCAAATCAGCGGGCCGGTCTTGCGCGGCATTGATCCCGAGCGCGAAGGCTCCGTGAGCGTGCTGCCGACCAGCGTCTTTCGCGGCACGTTCGATGTCAGCGGGCACGGGCTGCTCATCGGCAGTTCGCTGGCGCATGAGCTGCGCGTGGACGTGGGCGATCATGTTGCCGTGCTCTCGGCCAAAACTTTGGGCCAATGGCTGAAGGCGCAAAAACGCGAAGGCGCCATGCCGGTCCCGGACGACTTCACGGTGCGCGGCATCTTCAACGTGGGCTTCGATGACTTCGACCGCATGATGATCGTCTCCTCGCTGGAGACCGCGCAGGATTTGCAAAAGCTCGACGGCCAGGCACACGGCCTGCACGTCATGCTGCGCGACCCTTTCCAGGTGGACGCCGTGATCCTCGACCTGATGCGCGACCTCGGCCCCGGCTACAACATGGTTTCTTGGATGGACGAGAACTCCACGATTTTCAACGCGCTCGCGACGGAGAAAACGATGATGTACATCATTCTCTTCGTGGTGATGATCGTGGCCGCGTTCGCCATCGTGAATTCCGAAATCACCTTCGCCGTGAACAAGATCAAGGAGATCGGCCTGCTCAAATCCCTCGGCGCATCCAACCGGCAGGTCATGTGGATTTTCCTCGGCCACAGCATCGCCATCGGCGTCTTCGGCGTCGGCTTGGGCTTTGCACTGGGCTGGGTGTTCCTCAAGAACTTGAACAACATCCTGAAGGCCGCGAGCACCTGGGCGAAGTTCGATTTGCTGCCGCCGGAGATCTACAAAATTTCCCAAGTGCCGTACGAACTGCTGCCGCTGGACGTGACGATCATCTGCGGTGGCGGTTTTCTCATCTGCATCCTCGCCGGCCTGCTGCCCGCGTGGCAGGCCAGCCGAATGCAACCCGTGGAGGCGCTGCGCAATGAGTGACATGGCCTCCACTCCTGCGAGTTCCGCGCCCCTGCTCGAAGCGCGCGACGTGGTGAAAAGCTACCCGACGGGCAAGAGCGAACTCACCGTGCTGCGCGGCGTGAACTTCCGTGCGGGTCGCGGCGAATTCGTGGCCATGCGCGGCGCGTCCGGCGCGGGCAAGAGCACGCTGCTCCACCTGCTCGGCGGACTCGACCAGCCCAATCGCGGCGAAATCCTGTTCGACGGCAAAATTGTCTCCCAACTCTCCAATCCCGCGCTCGCGCACTTGCGGAACGTGAAGATGGGTTTTGTGTTCCAAGCCTATCATCTGTTCCCCGATTTGAACGCGCTGGAGAACGTCTGCCTCCCCGCCCGCATGGCCCGTGTGCCCGCGCATGAAGCGGCAGAACGCGGGCGCGTTTTGCTGACGCGCGTCGGACTCGGCCAGCGCATGAACCATCGCCCCACGGAACTTTCCGGCGGCGAACAGCAGCGCGTCGCCATCGCCCGCGCGCTCATCAACCATCCCGAAGTCATTCTGGCCGACGAGCCGACCGGCAACCTCGACTCGCACACCGGCGCTGAAATTATCGAACTCCTCCTCGCCCTCCGCGCCGAGCGCCAGACCACGCTCATCATCGCCACGCACTCCGCCGAGCTGGCCGCCCGCGCCCCGCGCGTCATCCAGATGCTCGACGGTCAGGTGGTGTAATGGGGCCGGGTGTTGCAGGGAGTCGCACAGGATCTCTCCGCAAGGCGCGGGAAGCACCGAAAGCCTTGCCCTGACCCGGCCTTCGGTGGTTCTCTGGCAACAATGAGATGCGCGCTGAAACAACTTTTTCCCTACGCTTAAGCAATTGGTCCCAGGTTCGAGTCCCAGCCGGGGCGCCAATTTCAAATATCCGATCCCGCACCGCCGATGAACGCCGTTTCCACGCTCCCTCCGCCGGATTGTTTCCACGTCAGCGCCGCCGTGGGCTGGCTGGAACTCGGCTGCCCTCGCGAGGCGCGCGCGGAACTCAAGTCCCTCCCTGCGCCGCATCAGGAACATCCCGACGCACTCGAAGCGTGGTGGAAAATTTTCGCGGCAGAAGACGACTGGCCGGCGGCGCTGGCGTGCGGCGAAAAGCTTGCGGCATTGGCCCCGGAGCGCGCCTCGGCGTGGATCAATCTGTCCTTCGCGCTGCATGAATTGCAGCGCACGCGCGAAGCCTTCGACCGGCTGCAAGGCGCGGCCAGCCAGTTTCCCGACGACTTCGTGATTCCCTACAACCTCGCCTGCTACCAATGCCGGCTCGGCAACGAGGCGGCGGCGTGGCAATGGCTGGAACGCGCGGCGCAGGCGGCGGACCCGCGCCTGATTCGCTCCATGGCCCTCGAAGACCCCGACCTCGCCGCGCTGCGCGAAAAAGTTCTGCGGCTGGTCTGAAAAGAAAAGAGCGAGGCAAAAGCCTCGCTCTGCAAAAATCTGGGCGCTGAAACTACGCCTTCTTCGGAGCCGGCGCGTCCTTCTTCCAGGTGCGGCGCGGGGCCTTGGTCACAAGACCCTTCTTGATCGCGGCGGCGGTCACGCGCAGGTAGCGGACTTCGCCATTGGGCAGGATCGCCTTCACGCGCTGGAGGTTCGGGAAGAACCGGCGCTTGGTGGTCGCGGTGACGTGCGTGCCGATGCCGCCCTTTTTCTTCGCCTTACCACTGCGCCAGATGTGGCGGCCTTTGATGGGGCCGGTGCCGGTCAATTCACAAATACGTGCCATAAAATTACGAGTTTCCGATTTAAGGAGCGCGGAAACTACCAGCGAGCCATGACCATGCAAGGAGTTATTTCCGTCGGCAGGGTCATAAAGTATGGGCGGGCAACTCTTCCCCCATCGCGTGTCCCGCAATCCATCCGGTGGTCCACGCGGCCTGAAAATTAAAACCGCCGGTGATGCCGTCCACGTCCAGCACTTCGCCGGCGAAGAACAGGCCGGGGCAGACGCGGCTCTGCATCGTTTTGAAATCCACTTCCTTCAGACGCACGCCGCCGCAGGTCACGAATTCGTCCTTGTTCAAACTCTTGCCCGTGACCTGAAACTCACTGCGCACGAGCTGCTGGGTCAGCCGATGCTGCTGCGCGCTGGACAACACCGACCAACGCGTGTCGCGCGCGATGCCAGCGGCGAGGACGAGTTGCTCCCACAAACGCGCAGTCAGCGGCGCGATGGGGAAATTCACGACCAGCTTGGCAGCCTGGCAATTCCGGCGGGTCTGAAGATCACGCGCGAGCTGTTCCACGGGCCGGTCAGGCAGCCAGTTCACATGCAGGAGAAATTTGTAATCCGGCTCGTGCAACGCCCGGGCACCCCACGCCGACAAGCGGAGAATGACCGGCCCGCTCAAGCCCCAGTGCGTGACGAGCAGCGCGCCGCGCTCGCGCAAGCCGGTGCCCGGGACGGAGGCTTCGGCGACTTCCAGCGACACGCCAGCCAGATCATGCAGCCACGGCGTCTGGATGTGGAAGGTGAACAGCGACGGCACCGGCGGCTCCAGCGTGTGGCCCAGCGAGACGGCGAGCGCACCCAGCGCGGGCGTGCGGCAGCCACCCGTGGCGAGCAGCACGCGGTCTGCGATCATCGTTTCGCCGTTGGAGAGTGTGAGAGTGAAAGTTCCGTCCGCACCTTTGACGGCGCTTTCCACTCCGCAGTTCGCAATCAATTTCACCCCGCGCCGGCGCGCTTCGCCGAGCAGGCAGTTGATGATCGTCTCCGAGGAATCCGTAATAGGGAACATCCGGCCGTCGGCCTCGGTCTTGAGCTTCACGCCACGCGACTCGAACCACTCCACGGTGTCGCTCGCCTGGAAGCGTTGATACGGCGCGATGAGCGCGCGCTCGCCGCGCGGGTAGCGCTTCGTCAGTTCACGCGGCTCGAAGCAACGGTGCGTGACGTTGCAGCGTCCGCCGCCGGAGATGCGGACCTTGGTGAGAAAATGCGGCGTGCGTTCCAGCACCGTCACTTCGGCATCAGGCGCTGCCTCGGCGCAGGCGATGGCGGCGAAGAAGCCGGCGGCCCCGCCGCCCTCGATGATGATGCGCTGGAAACTCATGACGCCTACGCCGCCTCCAGCTTCGCGTCCGGCGGGAGCGCGGTGAGGTGAATCTTCGGATTCCGCTGCGCGAAGAAATCGCAGGCCCACGTCTCGGTGAAGAGCAGCACGGTGTTGCCTTTCACATCGGTGGCTTGCTTGGCCCCGGTTGGGA
>JANOAY010001001.1:0-7524 GCA_031411375.1 Pedosphaera sp.
CTTCTCCTGGCCGGTGCTGCCGAATGGCCGGCTCGGCTCGGAGGTCAATCGTTACGTCGTGCGCGCGCTCATCTCGGGCTGGCAGACGAACGGCCTCATCTACGCGCAGGAATTTGTGCAGCCCAAGCCATGAGAACCGCCTGTCATTTTCATCCCGCTCCGCGCGCGGCGTCTGCCGAAGGAACCGGCCACCGGCCACCGGCCGCCGGCCACCGCGCCCTCACGCTCCTGGAGATGATGATCTCCATGACCCTGCTCGCCGTGATCATGGTCGGGCTGCTCGCCATGTTCTCGCACACGCAGAAGGCGCTGCACATCGCCGCCACGCAGACGGATGTTTTTGAAAACGCGCGCGGAGCCATCCAGCTCGTCAGCCGCGATCTTTCGGAGATGACGGCTTACGGCGATCTGTTCGGAACGAGTGCAGTTTTTACCACCGCGAGCAGCCCTCTTCCTGGTGGCACTTTGCCTCTGGCGAGCACAAACCTTCCGGTCAATTTTGACGAAGCTGTCTGGCTGACCGGGGTGAATGATCAGTGGCAAGGAATCGGGTATTACGTTGAGAGCGGTGGATTGTTTGGCGTGGGTTCTCTGTTTCGTTTCTTTGAGGCCACGAACCATGGAATGACCCCGACCCTTTTCAATCGTTTTAACGATCCCAATGTCGTCACGCACCGGGTCAGCGACGGTATTGTTCATTTTCAACTTACGGCCATCTATCCTTTCACCAATTCGACGAGGACAAACTTTGAGAGCACGGGAAACTACACCTTTACCAACGTCCTGCCGGCGTTCGTGGACATTGACCTCGGTGTGCTGGAGCCGGGGACGCTGAAGCAGTTCGAGGCGCTGACCAACAACCCGCAGGCCGCCAAGAGATTTTTGACTAACCAAGTCGGCAAGATTCATTTCTTCCGCGAGCGCGTGCCGATCCGCAATTTCATCAACCCGTACCGAGCCAATGAAGTGCCGTAAGACAGCAACGAATTTTCCGCCTCTGGCCGCTCGTAGGAGACGACGTGAGGAGACTCACTTGGTTTCCGACGGGGAAGTTAGAGACTCCTCACGTCGTCACCTACGTGGAGGGGGGCAGCGCGGTGTGGCCCTCGTGCTCACGCTCATCATGCTGGCGGTCATCACCGTCATCACGGTCATCTTCCTGGCCACGGCGCGGCGGAACCGCTCCACGACCACCGTGCGGATTGACCAGACCACGGCGGAGTTCGCCGCCGAGACGGCCTACCAGCACGCGACCGGCAAAATCATCGAGCGCATCCTGAACGACCGGAATCTGCTCTCGTTCGATTTCTTCGTGTCGCGTCCGCTGGGGTATGGCCTTCTGACCAACAATGGTGTGGTCCACGCCTGGGAACCCGACGCCATTCCGGTCGTGCTCAACTCCTCGAACACGGTCGGCACCTTTCTCGATTTGAACCGCACGGCGCTGTTCGACAATCCCGGCACGTCGAACAACCGTCCGTTCGGCGACCCGATCTGGCTCGGCATCTTGGACCGTCCGTGGTTTCCGCACTCGCGCACGAACCGTTTCGTGGGGCGCATGGCGTATCTGGTGCAACCGGTGGGCAAGTCGCTGGACTTGAACAACATTCACCACGACACCGCGCGGCCCGCGTTCAATCCCACTTTCGGTTACATGCGAAACCAGGGTTTCGGCCCGTGGGAGCTGAACTTCGCCGCCTTCCTGCACGAGTTTAATCCCGGTTTCTGGGATTACAGCTACACCGGCGTGGGCGGGCGTCCGAACACGGCGGGCCGCGCCTTCGAGGACGCGCTCTCCATCGTGCGCTACCGCGAGGGCTGGCCGGACAACGCGCTGACCGTGCCGATCGCGCCGAATTTTGCGACCGTCTATCCCGACGCCGTGCTGGGCAACTTCCCGCCGACCTCGATTGACGTGTATTCGGATGGCGACCAACTGGGCTATCCGGTGGGCGTGAACATCGCGCAGGCGGATGACGACAACCTGCCCGCGCAAAAACTCACCCGCTGGCCCGGTGCGGACACCACGAACCACTTCTTCCACATCCAGGAACTGTTCGACAAGGCGGACGTGGGCGGAGCCTTCGGCGGCCGGTCGAACAAGGTGACGCACGAATTCTACATGGGCCTGAGCAACACGCTGGCGAACGACGGCCTGGCCTATTACAAGATGCTGGCCCAGCTCGGCACGCAGACGGGGAGCGACGTGGAGAACCGCATCAATCTGAACTTCGTGGATCAGCACGCGGATTTCGCGAACTTGCGCGCGACGAACTTTGTCGGCTGGGATTCCTCGACCAACTTCGCCGTGGCCTTCTTCACGAATGTGGCCGAGCGCATCTTCCTCGCGCAGTCGAACGAGTTTAATCCGTTGCAGACCAACCAGGTCGCGCTGCGCTCGATGCTGGCCATCCCGGTCTATCCCACGAACCGTTACTCCAGCGCGGTGCATCGCATCCTCCAGATGACGGCGAACATTTACGACGCCACGCGCACGGACATCTACCCGTCCATCTTCCGCCCCGTCTTCGGCAAAAAGCCGGGCGACAACACGGTGTACATCGTCGGATACACGAACGACAACCAGGTGAGCACGCTCCCGCTGTGGCTGAGCCGGAACACGAACGGCATTCCGCTGGTCGTGGGCGCGAAGAAGGGCTTCCCGAATTTCAACGAGTTCACGCTGCGCTCGGACATCCTGGTCACGCGCAAGCTGCAAGTGACGCGCCCCAACACGGCGCAAGGCACCTCCCCCAACGGCACGAACCAGATGTATGTGCTGGGCATCTCGAACTACTTCGGCGTGGAATCGTGGAACTCGTATGAAGTGGAGCGCGGAGCCAAGGCGTATCCGAGGGAACTGACCATTTTCGTGACCAACACCGCGCGCTCGTCCCTGACGAACAGCGCCGGTTTCCAAACCAACGATGTGCAGATCGCGGGGGCGCGGACGGATATTTTGGCGAACGAGTGGAGCGGGGCGCTGCTGGGCAGCAATGCGTTCCGGATCACGCTCAATGCCAACCAGACGTTCCTGAGCAACGCGGTGTATGTGTTCGGCTCGAACCAGTTCGCCAACATCAGCACGAACCAGTTTGAGGTTTTCCCCGGGTTCCCCGTGCCGGACTGGGTGCTGACGGTTTCCAATCGCGTGACCTACTGGATGATGGAGCGGGGGCTGGATCGGATCATTGATTGCGTGGTGCTGGAAGACAGCCATGTGGTGGATCTGCACAAGGATTTGATCGCGGGGATCAACCCCTACACGGGACTCGGCGGGGCAGCCGCAAACTTGGCCGCGCTCTGGGTCACGAATCGGACTACGCCCGGCGGGCCGACGCGGGGCATTGAGCGGCAGATTGATATTTCGCAAGGCAACGTGGCGAGCGCGGCGGTGGAGTGGCGGGAGTTCGCCCAGGCGGCCACTCCTGCGGAAAACGACAAAGAGGCGGCCATTGACGGGTTCCGTGTTTTTTGCGGACTGGCTCCGCTCTACGGGCGTCCCTTCCAGACCAATGACTCGTACGCCATGCAGACGCCGTTCAACCCGGCGGCGAAGCTGGCGGCCCTCAGCACCTGGCAGGCGAACGATCCGCTGGTGCATTACCATCCCGAGGATTTGCGGCTGGGCATTGCCATCACCAACCATCAGGTTCTCAAGCCGACGGCGGTAGCTTCAAACATCGCGCCTTCCACGCTGACGTACATCAACACGAGGTATTCGCCATGGGGCGGGAATCCCCAGGATCAGAACCCTGGCAGTTTTCCCATCAACACGTTCACGCTCAAAGACCCCGGCGTGTATGGCTCGGTGGACTGGGTGTTTCCCTCGAACAAGCTGGCCACGGCGGGCCAGCTCGGGCGCGTGCATCGCGGCACACCGTGGCAGACCATTTACCTGAAGTCTGAGATCGCCAGCCAGTCGGACTGGGCCGATCAATCGCCGGACGGCGTGTTCATTCCGGGACGGGGCGTCGTTTCGCGCACGCATCCCCGGAACGACTGGCTGCTGTTGGATATGTTCACCACCGGACTCGATGAGCGGATGGGGCGCGGGCTGGTTTCCATCAACCAGACGAACATGGAAACGTGGTCGGCGCTGTTCAGCGGCATTCTGGTGCTGTCCAACAATTTGGAGGAGCCGGTCATCAAGGACCCAAGATCCTACGAAGAACTCTTCGTGCAGCCTTCCGGCGGCTTGACCAACGGCTTCTTCCAAATCTGGACGAACATCTACGAATACCAACTGGCCCAACTGGCGCGGGGCCGTCCGCTGGTCGGCGTCGGTGAACTGATTGAGAACGTGCCGGAGCTGACCACGCAGTCGCCTTTCCTGCATCTCGACCCGGACACCGGCACGCAAATAAGATTTGGCCTTGATGACTTTGCCTATGAGCAAATCCCGCAGCAGATTCTGCCGCTGCTGCGCGTGGGGCAGCCGCGCTTCGTGGTCTATGCCTACGGGCAGGCGCTCCGGCCGGAGCGGATCAATCCCGGCTCGGGCAGGGTGGAGAACTATCAGGTGACCGCCGAGTTCGCCACGCGCTCGGTCATCCGCGTGGAGGGCGACCCGCGCACCCGCGTGCGCGTGGTGGTGGAGAGCTTTAACATTTTGCCGCCGGATTGAGGAACCCACCACGAATGGACACGAATAAACACGAAGCGGGGCAGGGGAGTTTGCGACACGGATTCCACGAATTTTCACGGATTGAATCCGTGTTAATCCGTGGAATCCGTGTCACTCCCCCTTCGTGTCTGTTCGTGTCCATTCGTGGTTGCTCCGCGGGAATTGCGAGTTTCATCAAAGTCAGAAAGTGTGATTAACTGTCGTATGCGCCTGAACACTCGAACCTGCATTGGACTCGTCATCGCCCTGGCGGTGACGGTGGCGCTCGTCTGGCAACTGAACCGCGCGCCGCGCACGGACCGCGCCGCCGCCGTCGCGCCCGCCGTGCCGCCCATCGCGTTGACGCTCACGAATTTTGCCGCCACTCCGACGCCGCTGGCCGGGGTTGCGCCGGTCTCGGTGGCCCCCGGACGTTTCGCGGTCGTGGCGACGAATGTGCCGAACGCGCCGTTCACAAACGTCTTCGCCCATCGCCTGACGAACAGCGCGCTGCCCTTCGAGGAACTGCTCCGCAGCGACAGCGCGGTGCTGCTCCGCAACGCGCTCCTCGATACGCGGCGCGGCGCTCCGGCCATTCCGGCCAAGTTGCGCGCGGCGGGTGATCCGGGCGCTTACATCGTGCAGGCGCGCGGCGTGATCACGGACGAGTTCCGCGCGGAACTCCGCCGGGCCGGCGCGGAGATCGTTTCTTACGTGCCGAACAATGCCTACCTCGTGCGCGCCTCGGCGGGCGCGGCGCAGGACTTGCGCTCCTCGCCGCTGCTGCAGGCGGTGCTGCCGTTTGAGCCGTATTACAAGCTGGACGCGCGGTTGCTCGCCCTCGCCGTCAACGAACAGTTGTCCCCGCACGCGCTGCTGAACGTCGTCACCTTCCCGCACGGCGCGGCGGCGGCGCGGGCGGCGCTGGAAAAGATCGGCGCGCAAGTCCTGCTCGAAGCCGAGCCGACGGTCTTCGGCGACGTGCTGGTGGTGAAGGCGGGCGCGGATCAGCTCGCGAATCTCGCGCAGGTGCCGGAAGTGCAGATGGTCGGCGTGCGTTTCGAGAAGAGCCTGATGAACGACCTGACGCGTCCGTTGCTGAGAATTTCCACGAACATCCCGCTGTCGACGAACGTGCCCATCGTGCGTCCGCCGAACAATTACTACAGCAACGACGTGACCTTGAAGAACCTGACCGGCGAGGGCGTGCTGGTGGCGGTGGCGGACTCGGGCGTGGATGAGACGCATCCTGATTTCAGCGGTCGCGTGGTGACGACGGCCGCGCCGGACTACGACGGCCACGGCACGCATGTGACCGGCATCATCCTCGGCGACGGCACGCAGTCGCCCTTGCCCGGCCCGACGAACGCGATTGGCTCGCTGACCAACGCGGTCTTCTCCGGCATGGCTCCACGGGCGCGGGCGTTCATGCAGGATTTTCGATTGCCGGACACGGTCATGCAACGGAACACGGCGCTTACGAATGCGCTGATCTCGAACAACAGTTGGGGCCGTCCGGGCAACAACGATTACGACATCTATGCCGCGAGCTTCGACGCGGCGGTGCGCGACTCGCTGCCCGGCGTGCTGGGCGAACAGCAGGTGGCCTACGTCTTCGCGGCGGGCAACGAGGGCGGCGGCGGGGACAACGGCTTGAACGGCATTCCCGGCAGCATCACCTCGCCGGCCACGGCCAAGAACGTCATCACCGTGGGCGCGAGCGATTTGCCGCGCGGCATCACCAATGTCGTCTCGCGCAACTGCGTGACCGACACCAACACGGGCATCACCACCTGCGACACTAGCCGGCCGTGGTACGGCATGACGGACACGAACAACCAGGTCTCGCCCTACTCCTCGCGCGGCAACGTGGGCATCGGGCAGGAGGGTTTGTATGGCCGTTTCAAGCCGGACGTGATCGCGCCCGGCTCGATGCTCGTCTCCACGCGGAGCAAAGATTATGCGGACCCGGACGGGGCCACGAACACGTCGGTGTTCGCCTACAACGGGCTGGCCGTGAACTACAACCGCACCAACCTGTATGCGCTGAACATTCCGCCCAACGCCATCAACGTCACCATCCTCGCGCTCACGAACGCGCTGTCGCCCACGAACATGACGCTGGATTTGGCGGCGGCCATTGATGTGATTCCGCCGCCCGGAGTGACCGGCACGAACACGGTCACGCTCGGCTCGAACTCGATCCCCGCGCTCACCGCCGGCACGCTTTATTACACGGTGGGGAACACCTTCCACACGAACACCACGGTGAGCTTCGATCTCGTGGTGCTCCTGACCGTGCGCCTGGACGTGGGCGACTACTACACCGTGCTCAAGGAGATGAACGCGCCGCTCAAGATCGGTGCGCAAGGCTACCGTTACGAGGCCGGCACGAGCATGGCGGCCCCGGCGGTGTCAGGCTTCCTCGCGCTGATGCAGGAGTTTTTGAGCACAAACGGTTTCGATCTCCGGCCCAGTCCGGAGCAGCTCAAGGAGCTGCTCATCAACGGCGCTCGGTCCATCAGCCCGAATTACAATTTGCAGGTCAGCGCGCCCATCAACCATCAGGGCTGGGGCCTCGCGAACCTGAGCAATTCGCTGCCGGCCCGTTTCTCCGCTCAGGGCACGAACGGCCCGACGCGCATTTACGACCAGACGCTGACCAACGCGCTCGCCACCGGCGGCACCGAGACCTACACCATCGCCGTGCCGAACTCGGCGCGCTCCTTCCCGCTGCGCGTCACGCTGGTCTGGACCGACCCGCCCGGCAATCCGATCACGGGCATCAAGCTGGTCAACGACATGAACCTCTCCGTCTTCACCGGCGTCTCGAACGCGCTCGGCACGAACACGGCGGAGTGGCTGGGCAACAACTTCGGGCCGGGCGCGAATTTCGTGGAGCCGACCATTGTGGCCTC
>JANOAY010001002.1:0-3135 GCA_031411375.1 Pedosphaera sp.
CGCGAGCAAGTCCGCGTGGCCCGCCGCATCTGGGGCGCAGAGCGGCGCATTGACGTGGTGCTGCTGCATCCCGCCTCGCGCAAGACGCTCGGACTCGAATGCAAATTCCAGTCCGTGGTCGGCAGCGCGGAGGAAAAAATCCCGGCCACGATCAAGGACATCGAGGCGTGGCCGATTCCGGGGCTGGTCGTTTTCGCCGGGCCGGGCTTCTCGGACAACATGCGCGCGTTTCTGATTTCCACGGGCAAGGCGGTGGAGTTCGAAGAACTGCAACCGTGGCTTTGTCTGTATTTTGGGCTGCCGTTTGATTGAGCGCGCGGGGCGGGCGATGGCTCCAGTGATGAGCACCGCGCCTTCCGGCCACCAACGCAGCAGAACTTTGCGGCTTCGTCGCCGCGTCGCCATCGGTTCGTAACGCAAGCCCCGCACAGTCCGTGCCGACGTGAACCTGCTGACTCATCTTTTCATCAACGAGTGCGAACTCGCGCCCGGCTCGGAATGGAAGGACTCCTCTCCGGGCTGGAAAATCATCCTTGTCAGCAAGGGCTACTTCTACTGGATCGCGCGCACCGAGGTGAAGGAGCTCAAGACGGGCGACATTCTCGTGGTCGGGCCGATGGTCGAAGGCGTGTTACGGGCGAGCCAGATCAGTGTGGCGAAACTGCACTTCTTCTTTTTCCAGCCGGAACATCTCGTGGGCATGATGTCCCTTTCGGAGCGGCTCTCGCTGGACGCCTTCACGGTCACGGCGCAGACGCGGATTCTCCCGGCGGACAGCGCGGTGGCGAAAGAGTTTGCCGACCTGACGGAAAATGCCTCGCGTCGCCGCAGCTTCTTTTACCGCTGCCGCATCCTGCATCTGGTGGCGATGATCTTTGGCGACGCGCTGCCGAATGTCTCACAGCCGCGCACGAACGTGGCCACGACACTCCTGCGTTTTGAGGAAATCATTTCACGCATCTCGGACGCGGATCTGATCAATTACACCTCCGAGCAACTGTCCGAGATGTGCGGGTGCAGCCTGCGGCATTTCCGGCGCATGTTCCGCAAGCAGTTCAAGACCTCGATTCGCGCCAAGCAGACCGAGCTGCGCCTGGAGAAAGCGCGCCAACTGCTGACCGAGACGGACGACAAGACTTCCACCATCGCGCACGCGGCGGGCTACAATCACCTGGGCTTCTTCAACATGATGTTCAAGAAGAAGTTCGGCATGACGCCCACGGAATGGCGTCGGCGCAGCACGGTGCCGGAGCGGTCGCAGCGGGCTTCGTAAAAGTAGGACGGGCTTCCAGCCTGTCCAACCATCTGAACGGAATGACTCCGGGTGCTGAAGTGGCCAGCAGACTTTCCCTCGCAGCGTCCGCACTTTTTCCTCCCGCAGATTCAGAGCAGCCGCAGAGGAATGAAGACATCGGCGGTTTTTCCGAATCTGCAGGGAAATTTTCGGGGAGGACAGGCTGGAAGCCCGTCCTGCTGGGTGCTCCGCCATAATCATGCCGCAGTGTGTCTCCAAAAATATCTCTCGCAGGCGTCGCATGACGGCGCAGGCATTGAGGCACACATGCGGATACACACTTCCCGGCCACCAAAAAAGGGTCACTAAATCGTGACGGGCGCGCCATTGGGGCGACATGGGCATCCTGCAACTTGTCGCACATGAAGATTCTCCTGACCGCAACACTGCTTGGTCTCGCGCTCGCGACCGCGAGTGTGGCCGCTGATTCCGTCAGCAAACTTTCAGACACGCGGGCCACGCTCGAAGAGTGGGTCAAGGCGCGGCAGTTGATTTCCAAGACGCGCACCGACTGGCAGGGCGACAAGGAAACCATCGAGCAGACCACGCTGATGATTCAGCGCGAGCTGAAGCAGCTCGACGAGCAATTCACCAAGCTCTCCACGAACAACACGCAAGTGGAGAAGGAACGCCTCGAAGCCGAGGCGCTGCTCAAGACCTCGCAAGACGCGCTCGCGCCGGCGGCGCAGTTCGCCACCGAGTTCGAGAGCAAGGTCCGCGCGCTGGCCCCGCGTCTGCCCGCGCCATTGCAGGACATTCTCAAGCCCCTGCTCGCGCGTCTGCCCGCCGACCCCGCGACCACGAAGATGAAGGCCACCGAGCGCGTGCAGGCGCTGGTCGGCATCCTCAACGAGCTGGACAAGTTCAACAACGCCGTGACCATTTTCAGCGAGAACCGCAAGAACGACAAAGGCGCGGAGGTGTCCGTGGAGACGGTTTATGTGGGACTGGGCGCGGCCTACTTCGTGAACGACGCGAATGATTTCGCCGGCACGGGCGCACCCGGCGCGGCGGGCTGGGAGTGGAGTTCCAAGCCGGAACTCGCGACGCACATCCGCGAAGTCATCCGCATCTACCGCAACGAACGTCCGGCGAAATTTGTTTCGCTCCCGGTGACCATCAAGTGACCGCTGTGATTTCCCAACCTCATTTTCCAAAACGCATGAAGCAACTGGTTCCTCTCATCATCGTCTCGCTCGCGCTGAGTTCTGGCCTGAGCGTCCGCGCGCAGGATTTAACCGCCGTGTCGTCCGGCGTGACCGCGGATTTGCAAAAGGCCCTCAGCGATCTCGCGGACGCGCGCAAGCAGGTCGAGGCCGAGCGCCTGCCGATGGCACGCACCCTCACCGAACTCGAGCAGAAGCTCATTGATCGCAAGGCGGAGTACGGGAAGGCGCAGCGTTTCCAGGACAATCAACTCGTCGAACTGAACCAGCTCAAGCAGGAGGCGCGGCGCGCGTCCGAGGAAGTGAAATACATCGACGCGCTGATGACCGAGTACGCGAAGGCCTTCCGCTCGCGCCTGAGTTTCATCGAGGAACCGCGCCACGTTGCGATGTTTGACACGGTGGAAAAGGCCGCCGTCGCGCCCGACCTCGCGCCGGCGCAACGCTTCGCGCAACGCACGGTGCTGCTCACGACTTCGCTCACGCGCGCCGAGGCGGCGCTGGGCGGTGAACTGTTCGACGGCCGCGCGCTCGACAAGCAGGGCACGGTGCAAAAGGGCAAGGTCGCGCTCATCGGCCCAGTGGCGGCGTTCGCCGATGCGTCCGGCCAGACGGCCGGTCTGCTTCAGCAGGTGATGAACAAGACCGACCCTTCAGTCGCGGATGTGGACGAAG
>JANOAY010001003.1:0-2915 GCA_031411375.1 Pedosphaera sp.
CGTGGGTCAGGCTTCCAGCCTGACGGTTCACGGGGCTTCCCAGCCCCGTGCGGGAAGTTGGAACGGGCGGCAGGATGCCGCCCGAACCGTCAGGCTGGAAGCCTGACCCACATTCCTGCCGACGACCTTGGACTTCGGACCTTGGACTTTGGACCTCGGGAGAAATCATTTGGCTGTGGTGTATTCCTTGTAGCGCTCAGCGACCTTGGCCTGCTTCTCGTCACCTTCGTGAATGTAGAAGCGATACTTGAAGGCCACGCTCTTGCCGGCGGGAATGTTCAAGTTGCCCGTGCCCGGTTCCTTCTTTTCAAAGTCGTGGATGCCGAACGGATTCGCGGCGAACAGGCCGTAGTCGCGCACATGCCAGTAGGTCGGATGCACCGGATTCGACGGATGATCAAAAATCGCGATGCCGACCGTCTTGCCGTTGATCGGCCCGTTGTAATCACACCACTCGCCGCGTTTGCCCCACGTCTGCGCGTCCAGCACGCCGCTGCTCAACACGATGTGGCCTTTGCCGGGTTTGTTTTTCCCGTGGACGAGGCGCATCTCCTCGTTCACGCGCACGGCCATCGTGCCTTCCTTGGTGTCGCCGAAGAGAACGTCGCGATCCGCCGGAGCCTGAATGGTGATCTCGAAGTCGAACAGCCGCTCTTTCGCCGAACGGTTGTAGACGCGGAACACGCGCTCGTCCGTGCAGACAATTTTGCCGTCCGGCGCGACCCATTTGTTCGTGGATTTGATCCAGCCCGCGTCCTTGCCGGAAATCACTTCGCTAAAACCCGCGTGCTGAATCTTCCCGGCCTTCGGCGTCTCGGCCCAGAAGTCCACGCCGTTCACCGCGCCGTGGGCGAACCAGAGCGAGCGATGATGCGGATGATCCTTCTCCTCACCTTCCGCGTCGGGAACCATCGGCCAGCTCCGCGTCATGTTCACGCCGCCCGGCCCGATGAGCGGGTAGTAGTAAGTGTGCTTCGTGGGATTGGTCGTGGTGACGCCGTTCTTGTCCGTCATCAGCGCCGGGTGCTGCCTCATTTTGAAGAAGTAGTCGGTGAAGAACTCGCCGTTGATCTCGACGCGCACGCGGTCATTGGTCTGGATCATCTTTACGCCGTCCTCCGCCGCGCGGACGGAAGTGAGGAGAGACGAGGCGACGAGGGCGCACAGCAGCGCGCGCAACAGGTTGGGTGACGACATGCCGCGAACGTATCGGCGTAAAAAACGCGGGGCAATCAGAGAATTCATGAGTGCGCCTTCGGACGCGGTACGGCGCGCGTTGGTTCGCGCGGGAAGCTGTTAGTTGTAGCAGTGGCGCCGTGGATCAGGCTTCCAGCCTGACGGTTTATGGGGGCTTCCCAGCCCCGTGTTCATCAGCGCGGTTGAGATGTCAGGCCGGCAGCAAGATGCTGCCGGAACCGTCAGGCTGGAAGCCTGACCCACACCGCGTTCCGAACGATTTACGCCCCTGCGTTCGACGAAGCCGCCCCTGCCAGCAGCGTCATCAAATACGGCGTCGGACGCTGGATGAGCTGCACGTTCTCGATGTGATGCGCCTGGCAGAACTCCCGCGCTGCGACCGCGTCATTGAAGGTGATCGCTTCATCGAGGCGCGGCACCCACACGCCGGAGCGTTTCAGGTAGCGTCCGTTCAACTGGCTGCGCAGCACGTATTTCATTCGCGAGTCTCCGTGGTGGTGTGAAGGGAAGTTTCTTCGAGAGAAAAGGTTTCGCCGTCATCCGCCGTCACGGATTCCGCGCGAAGAAATTCCGCCAGCTCCGGCCGGTTGGAGAAAAGAAACCGCTCGACCGACGGCGCGTCGTGTCCGAGCAAGCCGTGGCGGCGGTGGCAGATTTTTTCCGGCGAGTTCAATTGTCTCCCAGGCGCTCGGTCTGGTTTCCGAACGCTCCGCTGGCGCGCGACTGAAGCCAGCGCTCCCACTCGGCGGCGCGGCCGCCGTGGAGCAGCGGCATGAGATACGGCGCGAGGCGGAGCACGGGCTGGGTTTCGTGGATGTGATGCTGGCGTTGGTAATGTTGCGCGGACTCCAGCGCGTCGAACGACAGCGCATTGTCCGCGCGCCGGACCCAGCGGCCTGGCGACCGGTAATAACGCCCGGTAGTTTTGTGACGAAGCACGATTTTCATAGAAGCAGGGACAGGCTACCGCGTCACAATTGCGAAAAAAATCAGGGGCAGGACGGCGGACGGGTAGGAGGAAATACGGAGGCTCAGGGCCGGGAAGGCGCGGCGCGCCCTCCGCGAACCGCCCGGCACGGGTGCGGCGTTCCATTGGGTGAAAGCGCGCGGGCGGGTTCCGCCGGGCCGTGTTCGCGCGCCTCTCAACTGAAGCTGCCCATCCCGACAAAACTCTTGCCATCAGGGCGGGATGTGAGAATTTTCCGCCCGCCTCGGACGCCAGTGTAGCTCAGTGGTAGAGCAACGGTTTCGTAAACCGTAGGTCGTCGGTTCAATCCCGACCACTGGCTCCAGATTTCCTCCCACACGTTTCAACCAACACCTTGTTCTGGCAGTAATTCCTTGCGCTCGCGAAATTGGAAATCGAAACTTCGCGGACAGCTATGGCAGCCAAGTCAATTCCCAAGAAGGGCCGCAAGATTCCCGAACCCTCCGCCGTCGCTGCCTCCAAATCGCGCGTCGTGAAACTCGCCGATCCACTGGCCGCGCCGAAACCCGCCCGCGCGGCTGCCGAAGCCGCGCCGCTGCGCGAGCGTTACGATGGCGACTCGGCCATCAAACTTTACCTCCGCGAAATCGGCCAGGTGCCGCTGCTCACCATCGAGGAGGAAAACGCTCTCGCCGCGCGCATCAAGAAGGGCGACAAGGCCGCGCGCGAGCACATGATCAAGGCCAACCTCCGCCTCGTGGTGAAGATCGCGCACGACTACGAGAACTAC
>JANOAY010001004.1:0-5294 GCA_031411375.1 Pedosphaera sp.
GGCGATCAAGATCGCCTCCGCGCTCGACACCGCGCTCAAGCGCAACCTGCTCCACCGCGACATCAAGCCTGGCAACATTCTCTTCAACGCCGACGGCGAGCCGAAGCTCGTGGACTTCGGACTCGCGCGCGACGCCGAGGATGAGTCCGCCGACAGCGGCGTGATCTGGGGCACGCCATATTACGTCGCGCCGGAAAAAATCCGGCGTGAGCGCGAGAATTTTCATTCGGATATGTATTCGCTCGGCGGCACGTTGTATCACGCCATCACGGGGCATGTGCCGTTTGAAGCGCCGACCGTCGAGGAAGTAATCTCCGCGCACGTCAACACGCCGCTCACGCCGCCCATTGATGTGGTGCCGGAGATCAGCCAGGCCACGAGCGACGCCTTGATGGTCGCGCTGGCCAAGAATCCGCAGGAACGCTTCCGCACTTACGATGAATTCATCATGGCCTTCGAGGCGGCGCGCAGCCAGTTGCTGTTGCAGCAGTTTCAAGGGCAGCAGGAGCCGGACGCCGAGGCGCAGAGCGCGCAGGGCAAGGGCTGGTGGAAGCGGTAGGGGCGACGTAACGCCGGCTTTCCAGCCGGCAGGTTGGGAGGTTTTCCAACCTCCCTTTCCAGTCGGCCCCGCCCTGCCCCAACACAAAAGACGACGAACACGAGACACGAATGTCTCGCACACTGCCGACAGGAATGTCGGCGTTACGTCGAGCCGCCTGTCGCCAGTCCGGGATTTCTTTTTGGCTTTTGTCCGATTCTCCCTAACCTCCGCGCCTATGTTCGACAGCCTGACCAACAAGTTGCAGAAGGTTTTCAAAGACCTGCGCGGCCTGGGCAAAATTACCGACAGCAACGTGGGCGACTCGCTGCGCGAGGTCCGCATGGCGCTGCTCGAAGCGGATGTGAATTTCAAAGTCGCGCGCGACTTCATCGAGCGCGTGAAGGAGAAGTCGCTCGGCGCGGAAGTGATCCAGAGCGTTCACCCCGGGCAGCAGATCGTCAAAGTCATCTACGATGAACTGGTCGCGCTGCTCGGCTCGGAGAATGCCGCGCTGAACCTCACCGGCTCGCCCGCGTGCATCCTCATGTGTGGCCTGCACGGTTCCGGCAAAACCACGTCGAGCGGCAAGCTCGCGCGTCTGCTCGCGAAGCAAGGCCGCACACCGCTGCTCGTGGCGGCGGACGTGTATCGCCCGGCGGCGATGGACCAGCTCGCCACGCTCGGCAAACAGATTGACGTGCCGGTCTTCGTGATGAAGGGCGAGACGGACGTTTTGAAGATCGCGCGCGAGGCGCTGGCCTTCGCGAAGGAGCACAACCGCACCACGATCATTTTCGACACGGCAGGCCGGTTGCAGATTGATGAAGTGCTGGTGCAGGAACTGGTGAAGCTCCGCGACTTCATCAAGCCGCAAGAAATTCTCCTCGTGCTCGACGCCGCCACGGGCCAGGAGGCGGTGAATGTCGCGACCCATTTCGATCAGGCGCTGAAGATCACCGGCAGCATTCTCACCAAGCTCGACGGCGACGCGCGCGGCGGCGCGGCCTTGAGCATGAAGACGGTCACGGGGCAGCCCATCAAGTTCATGGGCGTGGGCGAGAAGCTGGAGGACTTCGAGCCGTTTCATCCCGAGCGCATGGCCTCGCGCATCCTCGGCATGGGCGACGTGGTGAGTCTGGTTGAACGCGCGGCGGAGGCGGTGGACATGGACGAGGCGGCGCGCATGGAGGAGAAGATGCGCAAGGGGCAGTTCTCGCTCGAAGACTTTCTCGACCAGATGCGCGCGATGAAAAAGCTCGGCTCGCTCCAGAGCATCGTGGGCATGTTGCCCGGCGGCGATCAGATCACGTCCGAACAGCTCGATCAGCAGGGGAAAGAATTCAAACGCATGGAAGGCATCATCTGCGCCATGACGATCAAGGAACGGCAGAATCCAAACCTGCTCAACGCCAAGCGCCGCCTGCGCATCGCCGCCGGCAGCGGCGTGAAAGTCGCCGAGGTCAACACGCTCATGAACAAGTTCGCGCAGATGCAGCAGATGATGAAGAAGTTCAGCAAGATGCAGAAGATGATGGGCCGCATGGGCGGGAAGATGCCGGGGATGCGGTAGCGGTTCGGCCTTGTTTTCCCAGGCAGGCGGAGTGTCTCCCCGGCCCTGATTCGGCGGATGGTTGCCGAGGCTGTGTTTGAGCCGGAACCGGCAGAGCAAGGTGCCGTGATGCGTAACTGCGGATTCATGCTCATTGGCATTCCTAACGTCATTCCGTAGCTTCCGCGCGCGTTTCCGGCGGGCGAGAATATCGCGGCATCGTGCCGCGTCGAAGGCCGGACGTGACTGAGATGCGAAAATTATTTGGCAGTGTGTTGTTGGCGGCGCTGGCGGCGCTTCCGGTGTTCGCCCAGAAGGGCGACAAGCGGGACGAGGTGCAGAAGCCGCTGGTGCCGGCGAAATTGATCCCTCCCTCGCCACCGCTCGCTCCGGCGGAGGCGCTGAAGAGTTTCAAGATTGCGCCCGGTTTCAAAATCCAGACCTTCGCGCACGAGCCGCAGGTGCAGGTGCCCGTGGCGCTGCAATTTGATCCGGACGGACGCATGTGGGTGCTGGAGATGCGCGGCTTCATGCCGAACCCGCAAGGTGCGGGCGAGGAAAAGCCGGTGGGCCGCGTGTCCATCCTCGAAGACGCGGACGGCGACGGCGTGGCGGAGAAGGCCAAAGTGTTTCTGGACGGTCTGGTGATGCCGCGCGCGTTCCTGCTCGTGCAAGGAGGGCTGCTGGTGGCCGAACCGCCGAAGCTGTGGTTCTACCCGATTCAAAACGACCGGCCCGGCGAGCGCGTCGTCGTGGATGAGGAATACGCGAAGGAGGCGGACACGAAGCTCGGCACGCGGGCAAATCCCGAGCACGCCGCGAACAGTCTCACGCTGGCGATGGACAACTGGATTTACAGCATGGACCACACGCGGCGGTATCGCTTCACGGGCGGGCAGTGGGTGAAGGAGGCGAATCCCAAGCGCGCGCAATACGGACTCTCGCAGGATAATTTCGGGCGGCTGTTCTACAACTCGAACAGCGATCAGTTGCGCGGCGATCTGGTGCCGTCGCACTACGCGGCGAAGGCGGCGGCGGGCGCGCGGCTCCCCGGACTCGCCTCGCAGATCGCGAAGGATCAATCCGTGTGGCCGGCGCGTGTGAATCCCGGCGTGAACCGTGGCTACCAGGCCGGCACGTTGCGCGCGGATTTCACGCTCGCAAAATTCACCGCCGCGTGCGGCGTGAGCATCTATCGCGGCGACGCGCTGCCGGGCGAGTGCGTGGGCAATGCGTTTCTCTGCGAGCCGTCCGCGAACATCGTGCGCCGAAACATTCTCGACGAGAAAGACGGCGTCGTGACCGCGCGCAACGCCTACGATAAAAAAGAATTCCTCGCCTCGACGGACGAACTCTTCCGCCCCGTGAACACGTACACCGGGCCGGACGGCGCGCTCTACATCGTGGACATGTATCACGGGATCATTCAGCACCGCTTTTTTCTCACGAGCTATTTGCGGCAGCAGGCCGAGTCGCGCGGCCTCGACAAGGTGACGGCGGCGGGGCGCATCTATCGCGTGACGCACGAGACGACGAAGGTGGCGGAGAAGCTCTCCCTGACGAAAGCATCTCCGATGCAACTGGTCGCGGAACTCAGCCACGCCAACGGCTGGCGGCGCGACACCGCGCAGCGGCTGCTCGTGGAACAGGCCGGGCGCGAGGATCCGGGACTGGTGGCCGCGCTGCATTCCCTCTCGCACAAGACAGCCAACGACCTCGCGCGCCTGCACGCGCTGTGGACGCTGGAAGGCTTGCACAAGCTCGAAGCGCCCGTGCTGTTGCGCGCGCTGGACGACCGGCATCCGAAAGTGCGCGCGGCGGCGGTGCGCCTGAGCGAGCCGCTGTTGAAAACACCTTCTCCAGAAACGGCGAGCCTACGTCGTAAGGTGCTGGCGCTCGCGGCGGATGCTTCGCCGGAGGTGCAGATGCAAGTCGCACTCACGCTCGGAGAAGTCGCGGCGGACGACGCGGGCACGGCGGCGTTGCAGTCGCTCAGGCAAAGCCCGTTCGCCCTGGCGAAGGGGGCGGCGAATTTTTCACTGGCCGCGCTCGCGCCGAAACCGGTGGCCACCAACGCCCAGCCCGCCGCGCCCAAACTTTCTGCCGACGAAATGAAGCGCTTCGAGATCGGCAAGGTGAATTACGAGACCTTCTGCCTGCCGTGCCATCAGCCGCACGGGCTGGGGCAGGAAGGTCTGGCGCCGCCGCTCGCCGGCTCTGAGTGGGTCGGATGGTCGGAGGACCGCGTAATTCGCCTGGTGCTGCATGGCCTGCGCGGGCCGATCAAAGTGAAGGGCCAGCCCTTCGAGATGGACATGCCCGCGCTGGGCGTGCTGGAAGACGAGCAGATTGCCACCGTGCTCACCTACATTCGCCACGAGTGGGGCCATGCCTATCCGCCCGTCAGCACCAACGCCGTGAAGCGCGTGCGCGATCAAACTGCTGACCGCGCCGACTCGTGGACGCAGGAAGAGTTGGAGAAAATTAAATGAAAAAGCTCACCGCCCTCTGTCTGCTGCTGCTGGCCTTCGCCGTAGGAAATGTGTTCGCCGCCGATGACGACGCGGACGCCAAGCGGTTGAAGAAACTCAACGAGACGCGCGCGTGGCTGACGAATGAATTCTCGCCGTGGCTCACCAACACCTTCCCCACCGTGACCTTCGAGCACTGGCCTGACTGGCTGGTCAATCCCCCGTCGCGCACGCGCCTGCCGACGTGGCTGACGAACACCTTCCCGGAAATCGAGAGCGAAGATTTCCCGCACTGGCTCCACACCGCGCATGAAGAGCAACTGGCCAAGGGCATCCCGGATTTCTGGAACGACGTGAAGGCGAAAGTCCGCACCGTGCCGCAGGCGAAGAACCTGCCCGTCATCACGCGCGGGCCGTATCTGCAACTTGGCACCACGAACAGCATGGTTGTGCGCTGGCGCACCGCGCAGCCGCGCCCCAGCGTGGTGAAGTTCGGGCGCGCGCCGGACAAACTCAGCAAGGAGGCGCGCGCGTCCGGCACGCTCGCCGAGCACGTCGTGCTGTTCACCAATCTTCAGCCGGACACGAAATACTTCTACTCCATCGGCGAGCGCGACACGCCCATGTTCGTCTCGCTCACGAATGATCTTGCGCGCATCAGCACGACGAACGGCACCCTCTACGTCAGCTCGCGTTCCACCAATCTCGAGATCGCCGCCGTGACCAATGGTGC
>JANOAY010001005.1:0-1865 GCA_031411375.1 Pedosphaera sp.
CGGTGGCGCGGAGCGGCAAGTCGCTCGGCCACGCGGTGGTGGACCAGACGACAGGCGGCGTCAAGACGACGGAGTGCGAGAACGACGCGGCGTTGCTGGTGGAACTGGATCGCCTGCGCCCGGCGGAAATCGTGCTGCCAGCGGAGGCGAATGACTTGTCGGCGCTGGTCGCGCCGGTATGCCGCGCGTTGCAACCGTATGATGACTGGGTGTTCGCGCCGGAGACGGCGGTGTTCACGGTGCGCGAGCATTTCAAAGTGGCGTCGCTGGATGGGTTCGGGCTGAGGAACCGTCATGCGGCCATCGGCGCGGCGGGCGCGGTGCTGCATTATCTGACGCAACATTTGCGGCGCGACCTGGCGCATCTCACGTCGTGCTCGTTTTACGAGACGAGCGCGTTTCTCAAGCTGGACACCACGACGCTGCGGCATCTGGAAATTCTCGAACCCGTCCACAAAGACGCGCCGCGCAATGCCACGCTCTACGGCGCGCTGCACAAAACGGTGACGCCGATGGGCGCGCGTTGTTTGCGCGACTGGCTCTCGCAGCCGCTGTCGCATGTCGCGGACATCACGCGAAGGCAGGAGGCGGTGCAAAGTTTTCTGACGAACACTGCGTCGCTGGAAGCGTTGCGCGCGCAACTCGCGGAAGTGCGCGACTTGGAGCGGACGATTGGGCGGCTGAGTCTCGGTTCGGGGAACGCGCGGGACTTGCAGGCGCTGCGGCTGGGATTGGAGCAGGTGCCGAAGTTGAAAGCGGTGGGCGCTGAGATCGCGAGTCTGCCGCTGCACGAAGATGCGAGTCTCCTTGCGTCGTCGCCTGCGGATGACGCGGGCGCACCTTCGTTGTTGAGCGAATTGTTTGGTGCGATTCACGAGTTGCCGCATGTGGTTGAGTTGATCGCCCGCGCCATCGTGGACGAGCCGCCGCTGGCGTTGAAGGAGGGCGGGATGATTCGCGCCGGTTTCGATGAGGCGTTGGATGAACTGCACAACGCGCAGCGCGACGGCAAGGATTGGATCGCGAAACTGCAGCAGGACGAGATTACGAACACCGGCATCACGTCGCTCAAGGTGCGGTTCAATTCCGTGTTCGGCTATTACATCGAGGTCACGAAGTCGAACCTCGACAAGGTGCCGGCGCATTACACGCGCAAGCAGACCATCGCGAACGGCGAGCGGTTCATCACGCCGGAGCTGAAGGCGATGGAGGGAAAAATCCTCGGCGCGGAAGAGCGGAGCGTGAAGCTGGAATACGAACTGTTCCAGCGCGTGCGCGAAGAAGTGCTGGCGAACCTGAAGGCGATGCAGCAGACCGCGAGCGCGTTGTCGCAACTGGACGTGCTGGCAAGTTTCGCCGAGACGGCGCGGCTTTATGACTACGCGCGTCCGCAAGTCGGCGACGAAGGCGTGCTGATCATTCGCGATGGGCGGCATCCGGTGCTGGAGCAGAGCGTGACGGATGAACGCTTCGTGCCGAACGATGTGGAGTTGGCATCGGGTGGTAGGGACGCGTTGCCGCGCGTCCGGGAAACCCAGGACGACCAGCAGGTCGTCCCTACCTATCCGCAAATCGCGCTCATCACCGGGCCGAACATGGCGGGCAAGAGCACTTACATCCGGCAGGTGGCGCTCCTCGGCTTGCTGGCGCACACGGGAAGCTTTGTGCCCGCGGCTTCCGCCCGGGTGGATTTGCTCGACCGCATCTTCACGCGCATCGGCGCGAGCGACGATCTCGCGCGCGGCCAGTCCACGTTCATGGTCGAGATGTGCGAGACGGCGAACATCCTGAACAATGCCACGGCCAAGAGTCTCGTCGTACTCGACGAAATAGGGCGGGGGACGAGCACGTTCGACGGTTTGAGC
>JANOAY010001006.1:0-12497 GCA_031411375.1 Pedosphaera sp.
AGCGTTTGGAACATGGAACCGCCGCTGGCACCAGGCACGATGACCGTTCACGCCTGCCCGCCGTTAGACCTCACCACGCTCACACCGAATCAACGGCGGCGGCTCGGGCGCATGCACCAAATGTCCGTGCTCGCGGCGCGGCGTGCGGGTGCGACCAGTTCGGAACAACGTGTCGCCATCGCGCTCGGCACGGGCTTCGGCTGTCTCGGCGAAGGCGCGGTGTTCATCGAAAATTTGATCGCGAAGGACGAGGCTGAGCCGATGCCCGCGCGCTTTCCCGGCTCCGTTCACAACGCGCCGTCGGGACAGGTCGCGATGGATTTGGGGGCGCGCGGTTTGAACTCCGCGCCCACGGCCGGCGAGATCACGTTCGAGTGCGCGCTCTGGCAGGCCTGGCGGCAACTGGACAACGGCGAGGCCGACGTGGCGCTCGCGGGCGCGGTCGATGAGTTGCAAAAATATCCGCTCGCCATCGGGAAACGCTGGGGACTGTGGGACGAGCGCACGATTCCCGGTGAAGGCGCGATGATGGCGCGGCTGGAAACCGGCGCTCCAAGCGCGGTGCTGGCGCGTGTCACCGCGATTCGCCTCGGTCGCTATCGCCGCCCGTTTGATCCGGCGCGTGAAGTGGATTGGATCGCCAGTGCGGTGAAACTGGAATCCATTGGCGTGCTGGTCAGCGGCGCAGGCGGACTGGCGTCGTTGGAAACTTCTTATCAATCTGTGGCGGCGGAACTGTCCGCGCGCGCCGGACGCCCCATCGAACATCAAACCTACAAGCAGGACTGCGGTGAGTTTCACTCCGCCTCGGCGCTCGGTTTTTCCTTCGCGGTGAATCTCGCCCGCGAGCGTCAATGTGGAGTGCTGCTTTACACCTTGTCCGCGCGCGGAGGAAAGGCGCTGTGCCTGATCGAGCCGTGAGCTGGTGGCGGCAGGCATCCTGCCTGCCAGTGAGGGCCGGCTTCCAGCCGCCCGGAACTCAAGCCCGAAGCGCGGAGGACGCGAAAGTTTTCTGCCAGCGTGCTGTTTCATTCGTGGCCTGGTCCGCCGGGCTGGAAGCCACGGCTCACTGTCAGGCAGGATGCCTGCCGCCACACGCATGACGCGCTTTCATGCCATCTTGATTCTGTCCGGGCTGCTGGCTGCGGCAGCTTTTCTCTTGGGACAAACTGCCTTGCTCATCTTGGTTTTCACGGCGTTTGCCGTGGTTGTTGGACTGGGCGTGATGTTTCCGCAACTGAGCTTGTTCGGGCCTTTCATCTGCCGTGGTCCGTCCGCGCAGAAGCGTGTCGCGCTCACCTTCGACGACGGGCCGGATGCTCAGTCCACCCCGGCGTTGCTCGACTGGTTGCGGGAGGAAAAAATCCCCGCCGCGTTCTTCGCCGTGGGCGCGCGCGTGGCGGCGCATCCTGAACTGGCGGCGCGCATCGTGCGTGAGGGGCATCTGCTGGAGAACCATTCCTTCTCGCACAGTTACGCGACGAATTTTTTTGGCGTCGCGCGACTGCGGGAGGAAATGCGGCGCACGCAGAACGCGGTACAGGAGGCCACGGGACGCGCGCCGGAACTGTTTCGTCCGCCGATGGGTCTCTCGAATCCACGCACTTTTCGCGCGGCGAAGCTGGAGGGGCTGCGCGTCATCGGCTGGTCGGCGCGCGGTCTGGACACGCAATGCCGCGACCCGGAGGTTGTCGTGCGGCGCATCCTGCGGCGCGTGCGGCCGGGCGGGATCATTCTGCTGCACGACGGGAATATTCCCGCCGCGCGCGTGCTGGCGACGGTGAAACTGCTGCTGGCGGGATTGCGTGAGCGCGGTTACGAGGTGGTGCGAGTGGATGAACTGTTGAAATGAAAATTTGCCGAACCATTGCCATCCTGGTGCTGGCCGGTGTGTTGAACGCACTCAGCGTTGACGCTCCGCTCACGCCTGTCGCCGACCCAAAGCCTTTGCTCGCCGACTTGCAGCAGAAGATGTCGTCGCTCACTTCGGTGTATCTGGAGTTCGATCAGGAGCGACGGTTGCAACTGTTCGCCGAGCCGTTGAAGTGCCAGGGCGTGATGATGATTGACCGGCCCGACCTGATTCGTTGGGAGACGACCGCGCCGTATCAATCGATCCTGCTCGGCGCGCGCAAGTCGGTGGCGCAGTTCGAGCAGACGGACGGGCAGTGGAAGAAGCTCAAGCTCGGTTTCCCGCAGATGCTCCAGCGCGTGATGGAGCAGATGACGCTGATGCATCAGGGGAGGCTCGATGCGCTGACGAGCGACTTCACGGTCAGCGTTGCCACCGGCCACGTCGCGGTGGTGACAATGGTGCCAAAGGACAAGGACGTGCGCTCCATGCTGGCGGCGCTGGAGATTCACCTGGAGCCGGACTTGTCTGCGACGCGCGAAGTGGTGATGCGCGAGCCGGGCGGAGATTTCACGCGCATCATTTTCCGACGCGAGAAGCGCGGGGTGAAATTTCCGGCGGGGACGTTTGATCAGGCGAAGCCGCTGGCGGTTTCCGCCGTGCAGGCGGTGGTAAATGAGGCGAAGTGAAATGAGTTCTCGAAGTTTAGTGGCGTGGGTTTTCAATTCGAGGGTGCTCTCCCTCACCCCGGCCCTCTCCCGCTGGGAGAGGGAGAAAGTCAGCCAGCGTTCGTCAAATCGAACGCGTTCTGGACTAGTGAGGCTGAATGCCGTTCTCCCTCTCCTCTGGGGAGAGGGTCGGGGTGAGGGGAAGCGGCGTGACATGTCATTGATCTCCAAACAACTCTTCTGCTGTCTGCTGCTCGCCTTGCTCACCGGCTGCGCCACCGCACCAAAGTCATTGCTGCCCCGGGCGACGGCACCAACGGACGCCCTCATCACCCACCGCGGCGTGCTGAAGGTGCTGGGGCGGCAGTTCACGTTGAACGGCTACGTCGCGTTGAGCGCGGCGGGTGGGAAGAGGCTCGTGGTCACGGAGAATTTCGGGAGCGTCCTCGCTGACGTGCTCGTGAAGCCGGATGGCTCGGTGCATGTGATGCGCTCCAGTCGCGCCTTCAAGCCGGAGTGGATTCGCACTTATCTCGCGGCGGATTTGGGATGTCTGTTCGGCAACGGGCCGCGCGAGAACTGTCCCGGCCAGCAACTGGGGCCGGGGCGTTTCCTCATCACGCGCCGCTGGTATCAACTGGAGCTGCAAACCGTGGAGACGAAGCCGGGCGCACAACCATCGGGAATGTTCGACGCCAGCAAGGCGGAGAAGCCATGACCATGCTCGACTGCATCCACGCGGCCCGAGTAGGCGAGCCGCAGCCTTCGGCTGACGGAACAATCGTTCAGGAGTTTCGTTTCCCCGCAAGCGACGCGGTGTTCGCCGGACATTTCCCCGGTCATCCGTTGTTGCCGGGAATCTTTCAGATCGAGATGGCGCGCGGCGTCGCCGAGTCCGCTTTGCAGACGCCGCTGCGTGTTCGCACCGTGATGAAGGCAAAGTTTCTCCGCCCGATCATTCCCGGTGAGACGGTGCGCGTGGAATTGAAATGCAACGAGAAAGCCGACACGTTGCTCCTGCGCGCCCGTCTCACCGTCATCGGCCAGGCGGCCGGAGACATCATGCTCGAGGTCGCGCGTGAAACATGAAGCGATGGCTCAAGAGAATCCTGATCGGCGCCGCCGTGCTGGCGCTGGGCGGATGGCTGTTGCTGAGCTTTCTCCTGCGGCAATGGACGGCGAAGCCGCCGCCGCTGCCCGCGAATTTTTCCATCGTCCAATTCAAACCTGAAGCGCGCGACGGCAGGACGTGGCTCGGCCAGTCGTGGGTCACGCGGCGCGAGGGCCTGTTGGTTGTGCGGCTGAAAGGCACGCCTTTCGAGATGGGTTACGCCTCCGGCGCGCTGCTCACGAAGGAGATGCACACGCTGGAGAACGAGTTCCTCACCATGATTCGCGGCTACGTGCCAGAGCAGTGGAAGCTGAACGTGCTGCACAACTACGTCCTCTTTCACAACCGCCACCTGAGCAAGTTCGTGCCGCTGGAATATCGCGAGCAAATCCACGGCGTGATTCGCGGCTGCCCGGACATCCATCCCGAGCTGGGCGATTACTACAACCGGATGCTGAACTACCACGCCGCGCACGATGTGTCGTATCTGATGATCGACAACCCGCTCGTCTCACGCGCGGGCTGCACCTCGTTCGGCGCGTGGGGCGGCGCAACGGAGGGCGGGCATTTGATCACGGGCAGAAACTTTGACTGGGAGGCGGCGGAAGTTTTCAGCCGCGACCGTGTGGTGATTTTGTCCGAGCCGGACGGAGGCATTCCATTCGTCTCGCTGGCGTGGGCGAGCATGGCGGGCGTGGTCTCCGGGATGAACCGCGCGGGCGTGTCCGTCACGATCAATGGCGCTCCGTCCACTCTGCCGAGCGGCACCGCGACGCCGGTGGCGATGGTCGCGCGCGATGTATTGCAGAAGGCGCACAATCTTGGTGAGGCGTTGGAAATCATCCGCAACGCCAAAGTGTTCGTCTCCACGCTCTGGCTCGTGGGCAGTCGGGCGGATGGCAAATTCGTCGTGGTGGAGAAGACGCCGGAGCGGACGAACGTGCGCGAGCCGGAGGGCGACACCATTGTCTCGGCCAACCATTTCCAGACGCCGGGCCTGATGAACGACGCGCGCAACCTCAGCTATCTGGAGGAGGCCACGTCCACGCCGCGCTACACCCGCATGGCGGAACTGCTCGCCACTACGCGTGGGAAACTCGACGCAACTCGCGCCGCTGTGATTCTGCGCGACGAGAAATTGCCCGGCGGCGCGTTCCCCGGCCACGTCCATCGCGCCACGCTGAACGCCGGCATCGCCACGCACGCGACGGTGATGGATTTGACGGAGGGAATTTTCTGGGCCGCGTCGCCGCCGCATCAGCTTGGGAAGTTCGTCGCCTTCGATGTGAACGACTTTGATCGCGAGTTGCCCGCGCGCACCACGCCGGCGGATGAGCAACTCGCTTCCGGCACGCACGAGAAGGTGAAGCGCGCGCAGAAGCATCTCGCGGACGGGCTGACGGCGTTGAAGCAAAAAAATGCGGCGGTCGCGCTGACAAATGCGGAGAGTGCAGAAATATTGAACCCTGGCTTCTACCAAAACGCCGCGCTGCGCGGACGTGCGCTGCTGGCGTTGCAGCGGCATGACGAGGCGCTGATGGCCCTGCAGAGCGCGCTGGAACGCCGCCCCGCATTCCTGGTGGAGAAGCAACAAATCGAAACGCTGCTGAAACAGGCGCGGGAGAAAAAGTAGCGCGATGGAGCCGGAGCCGAACCCCACCGAATCTCTGTTGCACCCGCGCCGCGCCACGCACGGCCTGGTGCTGACGCAATGGCTGCTCGGGCTGCCGTTGCAGTTCCTCCTCGCGCTGCCTTTCCTGCGCCGCACGCACGGGCGCGGGCGTGTGCATCCGCGCGAGCGTTATCTCTTCGCCGTCAATCACATCAGCCTCCTCGACACGCTGCTGCTCGCAACCGTCTGCTGGCGGCTGCGGCTCTATCCGATTCTCGTGCTCGGCGACAAGGGCGTGTGGCACGCCTCGTGGCTGCGGAAATTTCTTAGCCGCAGCACCGCGTTCCTGCTCGAGCGCGGCAAGTTGAATCCGAACCGCATCCGCGAACTGCAAGCTTACGGTCGCTCGGGAAAAGATTTTCAACTCGTCGTCTTTCCCGAAGGCACACGCGGCGACGGCGTGAATGTCGCGACCTGCCAGCCGGGGATTTATTTCATCGCGCAAGAGGCGCGGATTCCCATCGTGCCGGTCTTCATCGAGAACATGCAGCTCATCTCGACGAAGTCGGGCCGGTTTCATCCCATTCGTGGATTCAGAAAAGTGGAGGTTCACCTTGGCCAGCCCATCGCGCCGGACACCTATTTGAACATGCCGCGCGAGGAGTTTTTGGAGTTCATTCGCCAGCAGATTCTCGCCGCGAAAGAATTGCCGCCAGCGGCGTAGTGGGGCAGTGGTCTGGGCTGCCAACTAAGAAAACCGGTCCTCGCTCCATGGGTCCGCCGTGTTTGAGTAGCCGCGCAGTTCCCAGAAGCCGAGCAGGTCGCGGTCGAGGAAGATGATTTCGCGCACGAACTTCGCGCCCTTCCACGCGTAGCGCTTTGGAATGATCACGCGCGCGGGGCCGCCGTGCTCCCTCGTCAGCGGCGCGCCGTTCCACGAGTGTGCGATCATCACGTCGTCGTCGAGGCACACGTCGAGCGGGTTGTTCGTGGAGTAGCCATCATAGCTTTTGAAATAAACGTGCGCGGCCTCGGGCTTCGGCTTCACCAAGTCCGCGAGCGTGAAAAACGCGACGCCCTGAAAGTGCATGTCGAACTGGCTCCAGGTCGTCACGCAATGAAAGTCACTCACGTCCTCGAACTGCGGCAGGGCCATGAATTGCGTCCAATTCAGCGTCATCGGATGCTCCACCTTGCCGCTGATTTTCAACTCCCACTGATCGGGCGTCACCTCGGGGCGCAAGCCGAGATCGAGCACGGGGAAGTTCCGCACCTCATGCTGGCCGGGCGGCAGTCGGTCGGTCGAGCGCACGGTGGGCTTCGCCTGCCCGGCCATCTTGGCGGCCCAGCGTTCCTTCGCGGCGATGTAACGGTCATTCATGATTCTTTTCGCCACGGATGAAACACGGATTGAACACGGATGAGGACAGAAATTGCTTCACCTTAGTATCCGTGTTTCATCGGTGTTTCATCCGTGGCTCAAAGTTTTGTTGCAAGTTGCTCGGCGGCTAGGGGAACAGCGAAACGCAAAACCATTCGCCGCCCTGGCGGTTTCCGTCGCGGAGGAAAAGTTTCCCGTCCACGTAAGCTGGGTTGCACCAGTTCGCGCCGCAGACTTGCACGCGGGAAATTTCGCGCGCCTCCTGCGGATCGGCGGCGAAGAGGATGAGCGTGCCGCTGTCGGTGAGGGCGAGAATGTTTTTCCCGAGCACGACGAATCCGGCGTAGGCCTTGTCGGCGGAACTCGTGACCCAGCCGTCTTTGCTCCAAAGAACTTTGCCGGTGGAGATCTCGACGCACTCGATGTTCTTCGCGGGGCCGAGTCCGTAGAGGTGCCCGCCCACGGCGACGGGACTGGCGAAATTCATCGCCGCCGGTTTGTTGACCCAGGCCTGTTCCGCCTTTCGCCCCGCGCCGTCTTTGGAAATCTTGATGCCAAACAAGCCGCCCTGATGCGAAGAGACCACCACGATGTCGTCGTGAAGGACGGGCGTGGTGGCGTGGCGGCTGAAGGTGGTCTTGATGGGGAAGCGCCAGAGCAGCGCGCCATCCTTCGGGGCGAGGCCAATCACGCCGTCGGCGGTGAAGCTGACGAGTTGTGGCACGCCCGCTAGGGTCCCGACCACCGGCGCTCCGTAGCCCGCGACATCGTTCTGCGATTTCCAAATGACCTTGCCAGTTTTCTTGTCGAAGCAGACGAGGCTTGCGCCGTTGGTCGAACCGACCTGTGCGATGAGATGGTCGCCGTGAATCACGGGCGAACCGTTGTTGCCGTGGCGCGCGGCGGCTTGCGCGGCGCCTTTCTCGCCGAAGAACACGGCGGAGAAATCTTTGGTGAAGTTCGCGCTCCAGATTTTTTTCCCGTCGGCGACGGCGAGGCATTGCAACTCGCCGCGACAGGACTGGGCATAAACACGGTCGCCGTCCACGACCGGCGTGCAGCGCGGGCCGGCGGGGCCTTGCGAGTCTTTGAAGACGTCGTCAATGGGCGTGCTCCAGAGTTCCTTGGCATCGGCGGCGCTCACGCAGCGGAGGGTTTCCTTCCCGCCCACGTTCTCGAAGAGAAACGCCTTGCCGCCCACGACCACGGGCGAGGCGAGACCTTCGCCTGCTTTCACGCGCCAGAGAATTTTCGGTTCGGCGGAAAGTTTCTCGATGAGCTTGGCGCTGGGCGCGGCGTGGCCGTCGCGCGCGGGACCGCGCCACTGCGGCCAGTCGGCGGCGGACGCGGCGAAGACGGCGCAGAGTGAGACCGTGAGCAGAGCCGGGGAGAAATTCATGCGCGTGATTGACGTGCGAGAGAGCGGGAGCGTCAAGAAACAAGTCGGCCCCTGGGAGCGCGGGCTTCCAGCCGGCGCGTTGCGGTCCCAAACGTCTTCGCGCCGGCAAGGATGCCGGCGCTCCCAGGTGAGCCGCGTTTCCCGCTCGCCGTCCGCGCTGCGCCCTCCGTATCGTCGGCGCGTGAATCCAATCCGCGTCACCATCTGGAACGAGTTCGTGCATGAGCGCACGAATCCCGTGGTGACGAAAATTTATCCCGACGGCCTTCACGCCACGCTCGCCGCCGCGCTGGGAAAGGATGCGGAGCTAAACATCTCCACCGCCACGCTGGACGAACCGGAGCACGGACTCACCGACCACCGGCTCCAGTCCACCGACGTGCTGCTCTGGTGGGGCCACGCGAAACACGACGACGTGCGCGAGGACGTGGTGGCCCGTGTCCACGCCCGCGTGAACGCCGGCATGGGCCTGATCGTTCTGCACTCGGGGCATTACTCGAAAATCTTCAAGAAGCTCATGGGCACGGGCTGCGGCTTCCGCTGGCGCGAAGCGGGCGAACGCGAGCGCGTGTGGGTGGTGAATCCGGCGCACGAAATCGCCGCCGGACTCGGTGAGTGCATCGAGATTCCGCACAGCGAAATGTATGGCGAGCCGTTCACGATTCCCGAGCCGGAGGAACTGGTCTTCATCTCGTGGTTCGCGGGTGGCGACGTGCTGCGCAGCGGCGCGTGCTGGACGCGGGGCGCGGGCCGCATCTTCTACTTCAGCCCCGGCCATGAGCTGTATCCGATTTATCATCAGCCGGAAATCCAGCGGGTGATTCGCAACGCCGTTCATTGGGCGCGTCCGCGCGGCGCGGCGGCGCAGGTGCCGCGCCACGTGCCGGTCGCAGAAGCGCGGGAGAACATTTCGCACCAAGGCGTGATGCTGCATGACGGCGGCGGCCAGTTGCATTGACCATGCCCCACTTCACCCACGACGGAATCCAGTTTCATTATCGCGACACCGGGAACGGCGTGCCGTTTGTGTTTCAACACGGCCTCGGCGCGGACACGCAGCAGACGTTTGAGCTGTTTCAGCCGCCCGCAGGATTCCGCCTGCTGTCGTTCGACTGTCGCGGGCACGGCGAGACGCGCCCGATGGGGCCGGAGGAGAAGATCAGCGTGGCGCAATCGGCCGAGGACTTGCGCGCGTTTCTCGACCATTTGCAAATCGAGCGCGCCGTCATCGGCGGCATCTCGATGGGCGCGGCGATTGCGCTGCACTTCGCGCTCACTTGGCCGGAGCGCGTGCGCGGGCTGGTGTTGTCGCGGCCCGCGTGGCTCGATCAATCGCGCGGGGACGAGATGCGGGTGTTCACCACGATTGCGGAATTCATCCGCGAGCACGGCGCGCAAATGGGCGCGCTGAAGTATCAGGAGTCGGCAGCCTACCGGCAGGTGTTGCAAGTCGCGCCAGAGAACGCCGCGTCGCTGCTCATGCAGTTCGCGCATCCGCGCGCGGAGGAGACGGTCGCGAAACTGGAGCGCATCCCGGCGCACGCCCCCGCCCACTCGCGCGCGGACTGGAAAGGCCTCGCAGTGCCGGTGCTGGTGCTGGCGAACCGGCGGGACGCGATTCACCCGTTCGAGTTCGGCGAGGGGCTGGCGCGGGAAATTCCCGGCGCGCTCTTCGCGGAAATCGCGCCCAAGTCGGACGGGTTGCCGAAGCACGCGGCGGACGTGCAGCGGGCAGTGGAGGAATTTCTGGTGAAGAATTTTCCGGGCGAACCACCGGCGTAGTTGTAAACCTGCATGGTGGAACTGCTTGCGCTGCGAGCAGTCGGGCCGCGCAGAGCGGCCCGCCGGACGGTCTGGCGCGCTTCTCACATCGTCCGCCACACGGGCCGCCCGCTCTGCGCGGGCTGGTTTTGTCGCAGCGCGACAAAACCCACCACTCGCCGTTAGCGGGCCTTGGTTTGAAACTCCCGCTGATGCCCGCGCGCGGGGATGCTCACGACGTACGATTTTCCATCCGGCCGCACGGAGAGCTTGATGTAGTCGCCCGCGCACTCGCGCGCGGGGTTGGCGATGAGTTCGTCGCTCGTGTTGTTCTCCACGTCGGCCCGCACGTTCTTGTGGACTTGGTATTGCGCCTGGATGGACTTGGTGGCGCGCAGGGTGGCGATGGTTTCCTGGCCGGTGCCTTTGGTCGCGCCGTTGTTCATTACGCTCACCGTGGGCGCGAGGGACTGGAGGAGGAGCGGGTTGTTGCTCACGTCGAGTCCGTGGTGGTTGACCTGATAGACATCCACGCCGCCAACGGGATTGAACGGGCAGACCAGCGCGGCCTCAGTGTTCCAGGTCAGATCGCCACCGTCGAAAAACCGGAACGCGCCGAACTCCAGCAGGAGCGCGATGCTGTTCTTGTTGTCCGACTTGTCCGCCGGCTTCTCGCGGCCCGCGTCGCAATGGTCGTTCTTCAGGAAGCGCGCGTTGGGAAACTCCTGCTCCTGCTGGGCGGCAATCAGGCAGCGCAGAACCGGCTGCATCCCGCCGTCGGACTTTAAAGGCACGAGCGAGCCGGGCTTCATCACGCGCCGCGCGTCCGACTTCATCTCGCGATAGGGCTTGATGGCCGTCAGCCAGCGGTTGGTGTTGCTTCCGCCGTCCGGGTCTTGTTCCGGGAGGCCATTGTCCCAGACCGTGCCAAAGGGAATTTTCGCCGCAACTTCCGCCGCGCCGCCAAAATGATCCGTGTGGAAATGCGTGGTGACGAGATGGTCAATGCGTTTCAGCCCCGCGACTTCCGTGGCGACCTTGAGGATGCGGCCCGCGTCGCGTCCGCCGGGATTGCCGGAATCAATGAGCACCGATTCCCCGGAGGGCATGACGAGCAGCGTCGAGCCGCCGCCCTCGGAATCGATCCAGTAAATGTCGAGGGTGCGGTCGGCGGCGTGGAGGCCGAGGGCGCCATTCAGGAGCACGGCCAGCAGCAGGAAAAATTTTATGTTCATGCGCCAACCATGCCGCCGCCCCCGCGAAAGGGCAGCAGAAAATCCCTTGCGGAAAAATCGTTTGCCCCTATCAATAGCGCCCTTCGCGGTGGGGCTGGATAGCTCAGTTGGTAGAGCAGAGGATTGAAAATCCTCGTGTCGGCGGTTCGATTCCGTCTCCAGCCACCACTTTTTCTCCGTCAATCTCCCCAAAAATGGAAAGAGCGCCGACTGGGAAATCGGCGCTCGGGAAATTTTCTCCGCCTATTTGTCCTGCTTCGCCGCCGGCGTGGCCGGGGCGTTGATGTTCAATTCCTTCAGCACGGCGTCGGTGAGATCGTCGCCGCCGTTGGTGTAGAGGACGATGGGCGTGCCGTTCGGGGTCTCGGCGGCGGTGTCGAGGACCATGGTGTAGTTCGCGGTCTTGACCTTGAGTTTCACGGTCTCGCGAATCTCGGTGAGGATGTTGTCGCGGATGCGGCGCTGCTTCTCGGCGAGCTGGGCGCGCGAGGTGTTGTCAAACTGCTTGATGCGGCCTTCCATGTCGCGCAGGCCGAGCAGCTCGTTCTCGGCGTCCTTCTTGCGCTTGTCGCGCTCGGCGGGGGAGAGGGCGAGGTCTTTCACGCCTTCGATGGTCTTGTTGTAGCGCTCTTCGCTCTTCTGGAACTGGTCCACCATGATTTTGCGGTCCTTCTCCAGTTCGCCGGCGTCTTCCTTGAGCTTGGCGTCGGCCTGTTTGGTTTTCCAAAAGCCGTCGAACACCTTGCGGAGGTCAATGGTGGCAATCTTCTGCGCGTCGGCGGCGGACGCGCCGCACGCGAGCAGGAAACAGGAGGTCAAAACGAGCAATGTCTTTTTCATGTTCAGCAAAAATTAAAACTCACGCTGGTAGCCGACGGTGAAGTTGAACCGTCCGCCGCCCCCGCGGTCGTCAGGGTCTTGGAGCGGGATGCCGTAGTCAAATCGGAGCGGGCCGAGACGCGGGATGTTCAGGCGCAGGCCGAAGCCGAAGTCGGAAGCGAAGGTGCTTTTGAATTTGTAGGAGTCGTAGAACACGTTGCCCATGTCGTAGAAGGTCGCGACGCGCAGGAACTCGATGATCGGCACGCTGTATTCCGCGTAGCCGAAGTAGAAGCTGTTGCCGCCCACCGGCTCGAAGCCCACGTTGCCCTTGCCGCGCTCCTGCGGAGACACATCGCGATACTTGAAGCCGCGCAACGAATAGGCGCCGCCGAGGAAGTAGCGCTCGAAGAAGGGCACGTCGTTGTGCGGGAGATTTTTAATTTTCCGTTCGACAGTTTCGCCCGTGATCGGGTCTTTCTCGTAGTAAATCGTTTCCGGCCCGGCATCGTCGCCAAAATTGCCTAACGACTCCACCACCCCGCCTTTCAGGCCCACTTCGAGAACATGGCCTTCAAAGAAGCCCGGGAAATACCACGCCGTCTTCGCCTCCAGCTTGTAGAAATTCGCGTCGCCGCCGGTCAGTTCCGTCGAGAGTT
>JANOAY010001007.1:0-1941 GCA_031411375.1 Pedosphaera sp.
CGCGACGCCGCCGCGCTCGGCATCTTCGACCAGTCCATGCGCGACTACTCGCCGCGCAGTGACAACCGCTCGACGTTTCACCGGCTCATGGCGCGACTCGCCGCGTTCCAGCCCACGCAGCAGACCGGCATCGCGCCCGTGCTGCACGACGTGGCGAACCAGCTTCGCCGCAAAGGCATCATCATCGTCATCAGCGATTTCTTCGACGACGAGGCGAAGGTGCTCGAAGGCATTCAGCACCTGCGCTTCGGCGGCCACGAGGTCGTGTGCTTCCACGTCATGGATCCGTATGAGCTGGAGTTTCCATTCACCGGTCTCGTTGAGTTCGAGGGAATGGAGAACATCCCGAAAATCCTGACGCGCCCGGCGGAGCTGCGGAAAAGTTATCTGAACGAAGTGGCCGCATTTCAGAAGCGCCTGCGTGAAGGCTGCGAAAAAAACCAGTGCCACTACGTGCTCGTGAACACCAAGGAACCGCTGCACGAAATGCTGAGCGCGTATCTGGCGTTTCGGCTGCGCACGACGACGCGGTGAACGCGGCAGGAGCGCCGGACAGCCATGTCCGGCGTCCATGTCCGATCCAAATCATCACGTCATCACGTTCCTCCCAAGGCCAAAAACAGCGGACAAGGCTGTCCGCTGCACCTGATTTTGCGCCTGACAAAACACACCGGCGGGTGTCTGCTCGCCCCCAACCCAGACCAAACAGACATGAAAACCAATTCTCTCCGCACCGTGAAATTTCTAGCCCGCGCGCTCGTCTTCGGCCTGCTTTGGCTATGCGCCCCGCTCGCGGGCGGCGCAGTGGACTTCACCAACACCACCCCCGGCGGCCAGTTCAATTTCAACATCAACGGCATCAACAGCCCCACCACCATCACGCTGGTGCGCGGGCGTCTTTATGAGTTCGCCATCGGCACGAGTTCTTTCCATCCGTTTCAAATCATGAGCAACACGACGGCGCTCGGCGTGGCCCAAGGCGTGACCAACAACAACATTTTTTCCGGCACCATCTTCTTCCGCGTGCCGACCAACGCGAACAACTACAGCTACCGCTGCGGCTTCCATACCGGCACGGCCAGTTTGCAGGGAACGATTGCCACCGTCGCGCCGCCCGCGCCGCCTGCGCCACCGATCATCAGGAGCTTCGACTTCACCACCAACCTCGTGCTCCGCTCCACCGCCACGAATGTGACCTTCTTCCCCGAGTTCAAGACCAACCTTAACGACACCAACTGGGTGCTGCTCGCCGTGCAGACCAACCGGCTGATCAACGGCCAGATGGAAACGATCTGCGGACGCCCGGCGGCCACGAACGTCTTCATCCGCATTCGTGCCGTCGCGCCTTGAGGCGCACGGCATCCGGTGTCTGTTCAATTTGATGGTGGTTCCGCCCGCCGCCGTCTGGTTATCTGCCGCCACAGAGCCGTAAGAAATTTCGGCAGATGGAATGGAATCAAAATTGTTGACCAATCAACGACCCGTTAACATGAAGCCATGAAAACGCTGACCGTCTCGCAAGCGAAGTCCAAGCTCGGGAAGCTCGTGGATGCCGTCCACGCCGGGCAGCCCATCATTCTCGTCCACAACGAAAAGCTGGTGAAGGTCGAGCGCTACGAGCCGTTCGACCCGGAGGCGGACAGCCCGGAGTTGGAGGCGATGCTCTTGCAGGCTGTGACTGGACCGCACACGCCGTACTCAAAAAAAGATTTGGAAGCCGTGGCCGCGAAAGTGAAGCGTGAGTTGCATCGGAAATGAAGCTCGCGATCCAAAAGGCTCCGGACGGCCGAGCGTTCGGTTCACGGCGCGCGCGACCTGCCGCGCCGCCTGCTGCAACCACCGGGAACTGAGGATGAATAGCCGCCGCTTGAGCACGCCGCCCCGGCTCATCTTTCAATCCAGATTGCGCGCGGCGGTCATCGGGCTGGCCTTGCTGCTGGC
>JANOAY010001008.1:0-12541 GCA_031411375.1 Pedosphaera sp.
GGCCGTCCCGGCTGGTGTTTCTTTTTTCCTTCAGCCGAGACGGCCCAAGGACGGAAGGCAGCCGGGACGACTGCCCCACAATCAGGAGAGCCGGAGCATTTCCCCGCTCACTCCGCCAACGGATATTTTTTTAGCCCCAAGCGTTGCGCCAGCGCGGCGAGGATGAAACGCGGCACCGTGGAGAAATACCGTCCGCGCACGCGCGGCTCGTGCAGGCAGCGGTAAAACCATTCCAACCCCGAGCGCTGCATCCAGCGCGGAGCCTGCGGCACTCGGCCCGTGAAAAAATTAAACGCCGCGCCCACGCCCGCCATCAGCGTCACGTCCAGCTTCGGCAGCATCGCGGCCATGAAACGATCCTGCTTCGGGCTGCCGAGGCCGACCCACATCAGGTCCGGCCGCGCGGCGCGCACCTGTTCGGCGAGTTGTGTTTCTTCTTCCGCCGTCAGCGCGCGGAACGGCGGCTCGAAGATGCCGACCACTTGCAGTTTTGGAAATCGCCTCGTCATCTCGGCGCGCATGGCCTCGGCCACGCCGTCGCTGCCGCCGTAGAAAAAATGCTTCCAGCCGCGCGCCTCCGAGAGCTGAAAAATCTCCAGCATCAGGTCGGGCCCGTACACGCGCGAGACGTGGCGTGCGCCCTGCCAGCGGTTCAGCCACACCATCGGCATCCCGTCCGGCGTGGTCAGGAAGCTGCGGTTGTAAATGCGCTTCAACTCGGCGTCCGCCTGCGCCTCCATCACCGGATGCACGCCCGCGAAACAGATGTAGCCCTTGCGTCGCGCGGCGAGCGCCGCGTCTATCGCCGCCACGGCCTGCGCGAGATCAATGGACGACACGCCCACGCCGAGCACGTTCGCGCGCGGGATGGCTGGAGCAGTGTCAGCGATGTCGTTCACGCGGCGAGCGTAGCAAGAGCGGTGGCGAATGACGAATGACGAATGGAGCCGAGGTGGAACTTCTCGCGTGGCGCGACCCCGGCCTTTCTTGTAGGTGACGACGTAAGGAGTCTCTGACTGCTCTGGGGAAAACTCAGTTAGAGACTCGTTACCTCGTCTCCTACGACGGCTCTTATGCTCACTCCTCCATCGCGCTCGTCACCGTGTTGCGGATGCTCGCGTTGCGCATCACGCCGCTCGTGAGTTTTCCTTCGGCGTCAATGAGCACGCAGCCGGTGTTGCCGTTAATCCCGAACATCCCCGGCACGGGCGTCTGGTCCCACTGGCCGAGGTAAATTTGTTTCCAAGTGAACCCCTGGCTCTTGGCGAACTGTTCAGGATTGTTCCCCGGCCCGTCGAGATTGCAGCCAAGAATGACCAGCTTGCCGCTCGCGCCGTAGCTCGTCTGAAGCTCTTTGAGAATCTGCAGCTCCGTCGTGTTGTAGCCGAGGCTCAAACCCCAGAAGTGCAGCAAGACCGGCTTCCCGCGCAGGTCAGAAAGCTTCGTCACTTTGCCGTCTGCGCCTTTGCCCTCGAAGGACGGCACCGTTTTCCCGATGCGCAGACGCGGAGTGATTTTCAATGCAACCGCGCCGATGTCGTGCGGTGCGTTCACGGCCACCTTTTCGTCTGGAATGGTGATTTCCAAACTCGTCGTGCCGATGCTGCGGCGGTTGTAATACTCGTCCTCGGGATCGGTGACGTTAAGCGTGAGCTGATATTTCCCCGGCGGCACATGGTCGGCGCGGAAGGTGCCGTTTGTCTCGACGAGCAAGACGTAACTGCGCTCCGCTCGTTGATGTTCGCGCAGCACCTCGGCGCTGATGGGTTGATTGTTCTGTGGTAGAAAATTGCGGAGCAACACCAGCGGGCCTTCATCCTGCGCCGCCGCACGACGATTTCCCGGCTGCCCCGGCAACGCGGGCAGCATCAGCACCAACCGATGCACGTCGCGCTTCCAGTCCACGTCCGCGTGATCGCCGCCGGTGAGGTTGATGCGCCCCACGACGCGCCGTCCCGTGCCGCCCAGCGTGGCCTCGGCGGTCGCGCCGGATTTGGCGTTCACAAAAATGCCGTGGCTCAACGCCGCCTCGCCGTAACGCTCGTCTTTGAATTTGTATTCCACCGCCAGCCGGTGCTCGCCCGGCGGAACTCTCTCGAAGACAAAATTTCCGTCCGCGTCCGGCTCCGCTTTCAACGTGAACGAAAAACCCGTGGCGTTCCCGTTCTCGTCCGCCGCGAAATCGTAGTTGCTCATCAGCCGTATCGTCGCGTCCGTGTTGCCCTTCTCCCCCACCCGCATCACGCCCTTCACCTGCGCCCATTTCTGCAACGTAAGTTTCCCGCCCTTCATCACGTCCGCGACTTTCGCCTCGGCAAAGCCCGACTCGTGCGTGGCGAAAACTTTTTCCGGCGCGAGCTTGGGCACGAATTCAAACCGCCCTTGCGCGTCGCTCCGCACCAGATCGGAGCCTCGGTTGCCGCGCACCTGGCCGCCGCTCTGATCCAGAATGCCGCTGTCACCTTGCTCAATGATGGTCAGCGCCGCGCCCACGGCGGGCGAGCCATCCGGGAGCAGCACCACGCCGCTCAAACCGTTGCCACGCTTGAGCAGAAAATCGTTCGTGTGCGAGTCCACGCCATTGAACGCGCGCGAAATCTGCGGCTCGTAGCCCGGTGCCTCGATCAGCACGCGCGCCTCGGGCTGGAAATAGTAGGTGCTCATTTTCAGCGAATACTCGCCGCCGAAACCGCGCATCCCGTCCGAGCGATCCCAGTTGATGCGCGACTCGCCCGACGAATACTTCCGCCCCGGCACCACGTAGAAAGTCTCGACCGGCTTCTTCGTTTCCGCGTCGAGGACTTTGCCATACACACCCGCCGGACGCGTGAGCGTGACGAGGATGCTGGTCGTGTTGCCGGAGAACACTTGCCGCGTGTTGGTGTAGTTCGTTTTCGAGATGGCGAACATCACGCGGTCCGGCGGCGCACCCGTCCACACGAATGCACCTTGCTCATCCGTCAGCGCCGAGAAGCGCACGAGGTCGGTGAAGCCGAGCCATTCCTCCGCGCGCACGCGCGCGCCGGGCACGGGCCGGGCGTTGCGATCCTGCACGCGTCCGCGCAGCACCTTGGGCGCAGCGAGCTTGAGTTCAACCGGGGCCAGACCCTCGGTCACGTTGATGCTGGCGAACATCGGCGATTGTTTTTCCAGCGCAAGAATCAGCATGGCCGCGCCCGGCGTCGTGGCCTTGTGGCGGAACTGTCCCTGCGCGTCCGTGCGGAGGAAACGGCTCTCGGTGTTCTGCCGGAAAATCACCGGCACGTTCGTAAGCGCACGGCCCGTGCTGTCGAGCGCCGTGCCGCTGACGAGAATCGCCGGCTGCAAAATTACTTCCGCGTTCGCCGCGACCAGCGCGTTTGTGTTGAGCAACGGCTGTGTCGCGCGCCCGCCGACCGTCACGCGCCGCGTCGTGATTGGTTCCATCGTGCCATCGGCCAGACGACGATACGTGACGGTGGAGGAAGTGGTCGAACTGGTGGTCGTCGTGTTCGTGGGCGGCGGCGCAAAACCTTCCGTCACGTAAAACGCGGGGCGAAAATCAGGATGCGAAATCTGCACGCCGAGGCCGGACAAATCTGCCGGCAGCGAACGGCTCGTCCACTTTCCATCCGCGCCCGTGCGCGTCAGGTCGTAGTCCACGCGCGAGTAATGATGCGCGCTCAACTTCTCCGCTTTGTGCAAAATCACCTCCGCGTCCGCGACGGGCTGGCCTTTCGCGTCCTTCACCACGCCGCCAATCGTCCTGCCACGTTTCAAGACGACGACATGGTTCGTCGTGAACTTCGCGATGTTCGTTTTCGATTCCGCGATCACCGCCGGCATCCATCCCGGTGCGTGAACCCACACGCTCACGCCCACCGCGTGCAGCGGCGGATACGGCAGCCGCACCGCGCCCAGCGCATCCACGGCGGCGCTGGTGAGGAAATACGATTCCTTGTCGTCGGTGATCGAGAGCGTGGCGATGGCGTTGGTCAGCGCCGCGCCGGATTCGTCGGTGACGCGCACCGCGAGCTCCCGGCGATAGACGGACTCCGGTAGATCGTTCAGATCGCGCACCGCTTTCCGCAGGGCCAGGGAGCGCGCAGGCGGCAGCTTTGACTCCGTGCCTTCCACCGTGAGGGCGGCAATGAGCGGCGCGGCGTGGCTGAACAGCGAGACGAGTTCAATACTGGCGATGACTTCGCCGGGCTTCGGATTTTCCAGCGCCGTGTGAAAGAGCCGCAGGCCCGTGTCCCGCCGCGCGTCGGCCTCGGTCCACGCGAGCCTTGAGCCACCGTCGAACACTTCCGCGCGCTTCTCCAAGCGCGGCACGACCCACGAGCGCGCGTGGACGCCGTAGCCGAGCCGCACCGATTCCTGCGCGCCATTCGCGTAATGAAACACAAGCTTCGCCAGCGGCGTGCCGTCCTTCTCCGCGAACAGTGTGGCGTGCAGGAGATGAATTCGTTTCGCCGCGCCGCCAATTTTAATCCCGCGGATCGTGTGCGGGAAAACATCCGCGATGCGCGCGGACTCCATGCCCGTCAGCACGACCGGCGCTCCGACGAGAAACGGAACGCCATGAAACGTCTGCGGACCGTTCGGCAACGCGGCGAGTTGCCGCATGACCGGCTCCTCCCGCGAAAGCGCGTGCGGGGAAAGATCGATGGGGGTGAAACCGTCGTTCGCGGCGTGGGTGAGTGAAATGAGGGCGAAGGCGAAGGCGAACATCAGCGCGGCCCTCACGGCACGGCTCAGTGTCGTGGAACAAACCACCGGCCAAGTCAGTTGGAGCCATGATTTCATGTGGCGTAGCGTGCGCTTTGGGACGCCGCAAGCCTAGTGGGGTCAGGAAGATTTTACATCAAGAACTTGGGTGCCCGCCGGTTTCGGTTTGCCACGCCGCGCCGGTTTCCAGATTCTCCGACGTCACCAAAATGCCACGACGCAACACCACATGAGCTTGAACCCGAACCGTCGTAGTGGGGCAGCCGTCCCGGCTGCCACGCGTCCACTGGCCGTCCCGGCCTGTGGTTCTTTAGCCGGGACGGCCCAAGGACCAAGGCAGGCGGGACGCCTGCCCCACTATGCGAGGCGGAGCCTCGCTCTGGTCGCCGCGTGCTTCGTCAGCATTTCTGTATTCGCCGCAGAGAAGGCCGGTGAACCCGCCGTGATTTTCTCTCCCGCCGGCGGCGCGTTCGCCACGAACATCACGCTGCAACTTTCCGCGCGCGCGACCGGCGCAACGATCCGCTTCACGCTCGACGGCTCGGAACCGGACGAATCTTCACCCGCCTACTCAGCACCGTTGTCGCTGACCAACACCGCGCTGGTGCGCGCGAAAGCCTTTCTCCAAAACCAGCCCGCAAGCGCGCCGGGCGCCGAAGTCTATACGCTGCTCGACGGCGACCTCGCGAACTTCACGTCCAATCTCCCGCTGCTCATCGTGCATTCCTTCGGCACGAACCTCTCGCGCGACGAACGTCTCGAAGGCGCGCTGCAAGTGGCCGACGGCGGCAAAGAGCGCACCGCACTCACCCGCGCGGCGAGTTTCTCCGGGCGCGTGCTGCTGAACATTCGCGGTCGCGCCTCGCTGCGTTATCCGAAAAATTCTTTCACCGTGAAACTGATCGATGGCGCGGGCGATCCGATGTCCGCACCGTTCTTCGGCTTCCCGGCGGACAACGACTGGATTCTTTACGCGCCGTATCCCGACAAGGCGCTGCTGCGCGACGTGCTGGCCTACGAGTTGCACGCCGCGATGGGGCACTGGGCGCCGCGCACGAAGTTCGTCGAGGTCTTCGTGCAGCGCACGGCGGGCAAACTCAGCCGGCGCGATTACGCGGGCGTGTATGTCTTCGAGGAACGCGTGAAGCGGGGCAAGGAGCGGGTCAACGTCGCGAAGCTAAAACCTGAAGACGACAGCGCGCCGGCGATCACGGGCGGCTACATCTTCAAGAAGGATCACACGGACGCCGGGGCCGGCCCGGTCGGCGGTGAGGGCTACGGTGCGGGCCCGGTTTCGCAGAGCACGCGCCGGGGGTTTCCGACTGCGCCCGGCGGATTTCCCGCCGACCCGAAAGGCTTCCTCCCCGCCGCCACCACGACGCGCAGCAGCAGTTCCAGTTCGAGCAGCAGCCGCCGTGTGGCTCCGGTGTACACGAATCATCTCGGCTTCCCCGCCACGCGCCTGCCGCTCGCGAACCGCGAGTCGCTGCCGGATGAAGCCGAGGCGTTGAAGGACGAGGAGTATTTCCGCACCTCGCTCCGCACCAACCAGTTCTACTTCGTGGAGCCGGACACGGACGACATCACCGCGCCGCAAAAAGTCTGGCTGCGCCAGCACCTGAATGATTTGGAGAGCGCGCTCTACGGTCCCGGCTTCCGCGACCCGGTGAAGGGCTGGCGCGCGTTCCTCGATGCGGATTCGTTCATTGATTACCACCTGCTCACCGAGTTCACGAAGAACGTGGACGGCTTTCGCTTCAGTGTTTTTTACCACAAGGATCGCGGCGGAAAGATCAAAGCCGATCCGGTCTGGGACTGGAACCTGAGCTTCGGCAACGCCAACGGCAAGCAGGGCTGGCTGCCCGAGTATTGGCTCTGGCCGCAGCTCGACGACAAGGAACTCACCTGGTACCGCCGCCTCTTCGACGACCCCGCGTTCGGCGAGCAATACGTCGCCCGCTGGACGCAGCTCCGCACCAACGTTCTCGCCACCAAGCGCGTCCTCGCACGCGTGGACGAAATGGCCGCGCTGCTGGACGAGGCGCAGAAACGTAATTTCGAGAAGTGGCCCATCCTCGGGCGGCCCATCAATCCGCAGTGGTATGCCTTCGCGACCTGCGAGGAAGAAGTCGCGTGGGTGAAGAAATTCACCGAGCAGCGACTGGCGTGGATGGACAAGCAGTTTGCCGGGCGTGAGTCGAGGCCCGGAGGGCCACCAAGAAATTAGCCGGTGGCGTGAGCCACCCGATCGCTTCACAAAACAACCAAGCCCTGGAGGGGCGAAAGAGGTTTTTCCGTTTCGGCCCTCCGGGCCTGAACCATTCGCCTGGAATAGTCCGCATCAAAACGCCGCTTCGTAGAGCGCGAGGAAATCTTTCTCGGTCACGGCGCGCGGATTGAACGTCGCCGTCCACTGCTTCGCCGCTTCCGCTGCGAGCATCGGCAAATCGTTTTGGTTCACACCGCAGTCGCCAAGCGTGGCGGGCATCTGCGCGAGTTCGAGCAGCGTTTGGATTTCCCGGATGAGCGCTTCCACAGCTTGTTCCACGCCTTCGCTCACGCAGGCGATTTCTGGCGCGGACGCGAGTCCGGCGTAGCCGAGGCGCGCGGCTTCGTTTTCGGCGTTAAACCGGATGACGTGCGGCAGCATCATGCCCACGGCCTGGCCGTGGACGACGCCGTAGTGCGCGGTGAGCGGGTTCGCCATCGAGTGCGCCGCGCCGAGCATCGAGTTCTCAATCGCCGTCCCCGCGAACGCCGCGCCGAGCAGCATGTGGCCGCGCGCTTCGAGGTCTTGGGGATTGGCGATCACACGCGCGAAGTTCGGCGCGAGCAGCTTGAAAGCTTCGTGCGAGAACATCCGCGAGATGGCGTTGCGCTTCTTCGTTACGGCGGTTTCCACCGCGTGCGCGATGGCGTCAATGCCGGTGCAGGCGGTGACGCGCGGCGGCTGCGAAACGGTCAGCGCGGGATCAAGAATCGCGACGCGCGCGGCGGCCTTCGGATCGAGGCAGGCCATCTTCTGGTGCGTGGCCTCGTCGGCGATGAGCGCGGCGCTCTGACATTCGCTGCCCGTGCCGGACGTGGTGGGAATGGCAACGAGCGGCAGCATCGGCTTCGTGGCCTTGCCCACGCCCCAGTAGTCGCGCATCTGCCCGCCGTTGGTCAGGAGGAAGTTGCAGCCCTTCGCGGTGTCCATTGAGCTGCCGCCGCCCAGCCCGATGATCGCTTCGATGCCGCTGGCCTTCGCGACGGCGAGACAGTCATCCACGCAGCGTGTGGTAGGATTCTCGCGCACCCGGTCGAAGACGACCGCGCTCACGCCGTCCGCCGCGAGGCTTTTGAGAACGTGTTCCGCGTGGCCGGCCTTGGCGATGCCGGGATCGGTGACGAGCAAAACTTTCTTCGCCCCGAACTCGCGGACAATTTCGCCGACGCGCGCGACGGCGTGGACGCCGAAGACGAGCCGCGTGCGCGGTTGAAAATCAAACGGCGCGGCGGTCTTTTCCATTGGCGTCACGGACGATTGCATGGCTTTGGTTGACTGAGTTGGGCCACAGGATGTTCAAGGACGTCGCAAGGTGACGGAAAATTTTCTTACTCGGAAGATGCGGGCGGAATGGGCGGCTTCGGCGCGCGCGGAATGTGCGTGACCCACGTCTGCCCCGACTCCGGCGTGAATTTTCCGCCCGCCTGCTGCGACGGCGAAGGCGGGATGACGATGAGGTGCTTGCAGGCCGGGCATTGGATTTGTTTTCCGCCGAGGCGGTCGTCGCATTGCAAATGCTGGTCGCAATGCGGACAGGAAAACTTGAACTCGCTCATGGCCGGCAGGGTAGCCGCCGGAGCGGCAAAGTCCATCCGGCAAACGGTGGTCGGTGGTCGGTAGCCGGTGAACGCTCTCCGACCACCGACCACCGGCTACCGTCCTACTGCCCCGCGCTCGTCCACGGATTCGCCGTGCGGCGCGAGTAGTAGCGGAACGCCTTCTCGCCGAGCACTTCCTTGAAAATCTTCTGCGTTTCTTTCGCGATGGCCTGATAGGCCGCGTCGCGTTGCGCGGAGTTCATGTTTGGATCGGCGTCCACGCGGGTGCGCTCCGCTTCGATTGGCTCCCAGTAGCTGTACAGTTCGGCGGCGGTGGCGGCGGGCAGTTTGAAACGCGCGGTGACCTGCGCCAGCTCGCGATAGTTCGGGTCTTGCGCGCGCGTCCATTCGGCGTGGCGCTCGGGGCCGAGCGCCTTCTGCGCCGCCTGTTGAAACTGTTCCAGCGCCTTCTGGTTGTCCACGCCGCCCTGCGCGTCCAAGTTTTTCCGCAACTGGTAGAGCTTCAAAAATTCCTCCTCCGTCGCGTTCATGCCGAAGACGCTCTGGCGCACGGCGCTGGCGGAATCGGAGAACCACAAATCATACTGCGCGCGCTCTTCGGGCGTGAGCAACGGCGTGAGCGCGGCGTCCTTCTCCTTCCGAATGCGCGCGAGATCGCCGGTGGCGAGGAAACCGTCGCCGTTGTCAATCTGCTCCTCCATCAGCTCGCGTTCCTGGTCGGCGAACTGATCCAGCACGCTGCGGACCTGCGCGCGTTTTTCCTCCGGCAGAAAGCCGAGGCGCTGCCCGTGATAATCCGCCTGGCCTTGGACGCGCAGCCGTTCACCGATCAGATCCACGCCGAGCAACTGGCGGATGACCTCGCGCTTCTCGTAGTCCACGGCGCGTTGCTGGCGCAGCGCGGCCTGTTCCGCCGAGCCGTCCCACATCTCCTGCTCGACTGGCTGCCAGTATTTCACTTCGCGCGGGCCGACGCTGGCGGCGTGCATTTTCGGCGCGAACATTTTGTCCACGTCCGCAATCACAAGGTCGCGAATCGTCTGCTCGGGGCAGCCGATGGCGCGCAGCCGCGTGATGTAATCGCGGTAATCCTCCGACTCCAGTTGCGCCCAGCGAAACTCGTTCGTGGCCGCAACGATGTTCGTGATGACGGTGACGGGCGCCGCCGGGCGGGAGGCTTTGAACAAGGGGACGTAGTTCGTCACCACCTGCACGCGCGGTTCGACGCGCGCACCGTCGAAGTGACGCACGATGTACCAACTCGCCACCGCCAGCCAGACGGTGTTGAGCAGCACGAGCAGCCATGTGGTGCGCGACAGTTTCAAAGGCGGCGCAGTGTAACGAAACATGGAAGCGGGGCAACTGGCTTAGTGCCGGAGCGCGGCTGTCCAGCGCCGCTGCGGCTTCGCCAGCGCAGAAACGCCTGAAGGATCGGGAGCCAGTCTTGCTGTTGCGGCCGCAGCTGCTCGGGAGAGCTGCGCTCCCTCGAATGCCTGTTACGCCCGGTCATGCTCCACGCCCGTGCAACGCGCTGCCGAGCAGATGCCCGAGCCACACGGCGATCAGGCACAGCGTTACCGAGAGCAGCACATTCCCGCCGGCGTGGAGCAGTTGTCCGGCGCGAATCAGATCGAGTGTCTGAATACTGAACGCGGAAAAGGTCGTGTAGCCACCGCAGATGCCGACGATGAAGAACTGGCGAAATGAATCCGCGCCCGCGAACCGTCCGCCCGGCGCGCTCAGTCCTGCCAGCACGCCGATGAGGAAGGAGCCGGTGACGTTCACGAACAGCGTGCCCCACGGCAGCGTCGCGCCGAAACGTTGCGCGACGGCGTTCGACATCCAGAAGCGCATGACGCTGCCCAGAGCGCCGCCGAGAGCGATCCAGAGGTAGGTCATGCGAAACGATGGAAGAATTCAGAGGTGCCGAAAACTTGCCGCGACTGGTAGGGCGTCGCTGTCCTCAGCGCGCCGGGGTGAGGCATAAGAAAGTTCGGACGCGTCCTGTCGAGTCGTGGCCCGGCGCGCTGAGGACAGCGACGCCCTACCATGAAAGAAGTTCGGATCGCGCTCATCGGTCTCGCGCTATTGCCAATACCCTGGATTCACCTCACTAAACAAATTGTCCTGCGCTTCAATCCGGGCCAGCCAGGTCTCGTCCACCTTCGTCTGCGTGAGCTGCTCGTGGAGCGCGATGAAGCGGAGCAGATGATCCTTCACGCGGCGTTTCGCGTACTCGGGGCTGGTGCCGGTGCGGAGGATGAACGGCCAGTCGCTGGACTGCGCGAGGAGCAGTTCGCGCGCGGCCTGCTTGAGGGCGCGCTCGGTGAGGCCGGTGGCGTTCGGGAATTTCCGCACCAGTTCCGTCATGCGCGTCTGCGCGATGTCGAGGTGCGGCAGAATCCATTCGTTGCGCTCGTTGAGCCAGACCTTCCAGTAGCCTTCCTCGCCCCAGCTCGACGCGGCGGGCTGCGCGACCTGCTGCGTCGGGTTCTGCTGCAGGTATTCGTGCGGCGTCGTGAGTTTGAAAACCTGCTGATCGAAGTAGGCCTTGCGCACGAAGTAATCGAGAAACTCCGGCCCTTCGTGCCACCAGTGGCCGAAGAGTTCCGCGTCGTAGGGCGACACCAGCAGCGGCGGGCGGTCCATGATGTGCGCGAGGCGCGAAATCTGATCCATGCGCGCCTCGAGAAAATGCTGCGCGTGTTGCGCGGCGGTTTCGAGCGCGGCCTGGCGGTTGTAAATCAGCTTCTCGCCCGAGCCGCCGGTGATGGCGTGATACTTGATCCCGGTGAACGTCCGCACGCTGTCTGTCGGCAGATGTGGGCGCACGTAGTCGAAGTCGAGGTCGAAGCCGATGTCGCGGTAGAAGTCGCGATAGCGCGGGTCGCCGGGATAGCCCTCGTGCTTGCTCCAGACCTGCTTCGCGGAATCGAGGTCACGTCCGAAGGCCGCGATGCCGTTCTGCGTGAAGATGGGCGCGAACACGCCGTAGCGCGGGCGCGGCTTCGCGTGCAGCAAGCCATGCGTGTCCGTGATGAACCAGCGGATGTTCGCCTCCTGCAGCACGTTCTCGACGCCATCGACGTAGGCGCACTCCGGCAGCCAGATGCCGCGCGGGTTTTGCCCGAAGCATTCACCGTAATGATCACGCGCGGTCAGGATTTGCGCGCGGACGGACGCCGGATGCGAGGCCAGCAAGGGCAGCAATCCGTGCGTCGCCGCCGTGGTGATGATTTCCAGTTTGCCCGCGTCCTGAAATTTGCGGAACGCGCCGACGAGGTCGCGGTGGTAGCCGAAATAATTCTGGCGCAGCCGCACGAACCGCTCGTGATAGAACAGCGCGAGTTCGTGATACGCGCGGTCCCAGTAGGTGCGGTGAACTTCCTTCTCGGCGAGTTCGATCAGCCCGTTGAGATGCTGCTCGTAGCGGTCTTGCAGGAGCCGGTCGCGCAGCATGGCGCAGAGCGTGGGCGACAGGCAGATGGTGAGGCGCGATTCCATGCCGTCGCGCAGCCAGCCCTCGAAGACTTCGAGCAGCGGCAGATACGTTTCCGTGATGGCCTCGAACAGCCAGTTCTCCTCGAGAAACTTGGGATGCTCCGGATGCCGCACAAACGGCAGATGCGCGTGCAGGACGAGAGAGAGATGGCCTTGCATGAAATTAGGCGGGTTGACTAAGCGTTTCGTGGCTCATCGGTAAACATCCTTCCGGTGCCGGACGCGTTGAATCTCGATGGCCCGCGACTCGGTGAAAACTTCATAGACGATCCGATAATCTCCGACGCGAATGCGGTAGGTTCGTTCCGCGCCGGCGAGTTTCTGCGAGCCATGCGGCAGCGGTTCACTGGCGAGAGCCGCAACGGCGGCGATGATGCGGGCGACTTCCTGGTTCGGCAGGCTGCGCAGGTCTTTCTTCGTCGAGTTGCGCCACTGGATGCTAAAGTTTTCCATCACGCTTCAGGTCGGCGATGAACTGGTCGTGGGGGATGAGCGGTTCGTC
>JANOAY010001009.1:0-14556 GCA_031411375.1 Pedosphaera sp.
CGGCGGTGGCGACGTAGAGGTTCTGCAAAACTTTTCCGTTCGAGCGCTTGTCGAGTTCGAGCGCGTCAGCCAGACCGCAGGCGAGTTCGCCGCGATAGAAGGGATGCGCCGCCTCGGCTTCGTAATTCAAATTCAGCAAGAGCACATTGCCATCACCCGTCTCCGAGAGCGCGCCGGCGAGTCCGGCGGCGATGGACGTGACGCCCGCGTTGCCGCCGCAACTGGTGATGCCGATGAGCTTAGGCTTGTGCGGGTCGCCGCCGAAATGCGTGAGCGTGGCGTCGCGCACGCCGTCAATGTAGCGGCGGAGCGGATGCTCGGCGTCCCACGTCTGGTGCAAATCCGCAGCGGTGGCGGGCAGACCAATTTTCTCGTCGTCTTCATCCTCTTCCTCCTTCGGTCCGGGGAACGGCAGCATCTTCGCGTGACCGTTCAGGCCGAGCTTGGGAATGGACAGGAACAGCGGCATCTTCAATTTCGTTTCGATTTCCGAAGCCTTGCGGATGGTGTGGTCCACAAACATTTCGATGAAGAACGCGAGGCCGAGACCGGCGAGCAGAAAGCCGACGAACGTTCCGATGACGAACTTGAGGCGTTGCGAGACGTTCGGCGCGGGCGGCGACGGCGTCTGCGCGGACTGGATGTTCGACATCTTGGCCTCGGCCATCTTGTCGTCGAACTTCGAGGCCTGAAGTCCGTTCACCACGTAGTCATAATTCTTCTTGTTCAGATCCAGCTTGCGCTGCACGTCGGCGATGGACGCCTCCAGGCTGTCAATGGTCGCCAGTTCGGCGCGCACTTCGACGATCTGGTTGCTGATGACGTTGAGCTTCGATTCCAGCGCGGCCAGCCGGCGCGGATCGGGCCGGGTTTCGAGGGGGGAGCCGGGCAGGATGGGCGCAGCGACGGGCAGGGCGGTCAGCTTTGGGAATTCCTTCTCCAGGGCGGCCTTCTTCTTTTCCTGCTCCTCGATCTGGCGGCGCAAGGTCACGACCTGCGGGTTTTCGTCCGTAAATTTTGTGGTCAGGTCAAACTCGTTGGCGCGCATGGATTCGAGCCGTCCGAGGACGACGCGATACTCATTGAGCTTCGTGGCGGGCAGCGCGCTGACCACGCTGTTCGTCTCGGGCGTCGGCGCGGCGCTGGTGCCGAGCACGGCGCGCAAGTCGGCGATGTCCGCCTCGGCGTCGTTATGCTTCTGGCGCAGGCGGGCCAGTTCGGCGGCGAGATTGTTCTTCGACTCGACCACGGAGACGACGCCGGCCTTGCGGTTGAGCTTCTGCAAGTCCGCCTCGTTTTCATGGATGCGGGTCAGGAGATCATTGGCCTCTTCGGAAAGGATGCCTTCGTAGTTGCGCCCGGTGTGGTGAATCTTTTTGTGGCGCTTGAAATACTCCTCGATGATCTCGTTCAGCACGTTCTGGCAGATCGTCGGATCCCGGTGCGAGAAGCGCACCTTGATGGCGTTGTTGCGATGGGGGTTGTTCAGCTCCAGCCCTTTAAACACGACTTCGGCGGCGGAAGCGACGTTGCTGCCCTTGCCCTTGCCGAGCAATTTCTCCGGGCCGACGCGCCGCGCCACTTCTTCGCAAAGATCGTAGCTGGTGAGAATTTCCATCTCGGTGTTGATGACGTTTTCACCGCCGAAATCCGGCATCTTGGTCTGCGAACCGGCGGCCTCGACCGAGCGCGTGGAGGTGACGTAGCGGACAATCAGCTTCGCCTCCGACCAATAGAGCGTCGTCTGCGTGAAGAACACGATGAGGCCGGCGAGCAGGCCCGCCGCGAGGCAGCCGAGGATGACCCACTTCTGGCGGAAGAGCACGTAGTAGATGTCCGTGAGCTTCATGCCCAGGGCCGGTGCCTCGAACGCTTCCTTCTTGTTGTGTTTTGCTTCCATCATCAATCGCCTCAACTCAGGTGCGGATAGACCGCACGGCCAAGGCAGCGGGAAACCGCCACTGGCATTAGAGCAAACAGCCGGGCCTGAAGGCCAGCCGCCAGATCGCTTGTTTTGACAAACTGCCGCCGGGCGAAATCGTAACGGGCGTAGCGGATCACCCGCTCGTCCGCGCCCCACTGGCGTTTGAACCGCCGCAAGCCTTCGTTGGCCTGCGAGGTTTTGCCAAAATCCAGTTCCATCACGCCCGCGTCCATCAGACGGCGCAGGCTCTGCCAGATCACGAGGTTGGGACCGCGCAGTTCCTGAAAGCGTTCATCCGAGGCGCTGAACTTATAGATGGCCGTGCGCGCAAAACGGAAGAAGACCGCACCCGCGATGGCTTTGCCCTCGTGCTTGGCCAGCGCGATGAAGCCGTGGCCTTTCTCCAAAATATTCCGGCCCAGCGCCTCGAAGAAACGAAACGGCTGCGGCGGGGCACCGTGTTTGGTGCGCGTGCGGCAGTGCAGTTCGTAGTAGGCGCGCACGGCGGCGGCGTCCGTGGCAAACTCCACCGTCACGCCCGCGCGCTCGGCCTTGCGGATGTTGCGCTGCACGGCGCTGTCGAATTTCGCAAAAGCGTCTTCGGCCTTGAGATTTAATCCGAGAGTGTGGCCGTGGAAGGAAACGGACTCGGGCAAGTGGTGAAACAATTCGTGACCGCCGCGCAGTTCGAGATATTTCCAGCCGCGCGACATGCCTTCGTGCGTGGCCACACCGAGCAACGACTCGGCGGTGACACCGGGTGTGAGCAGAGGCGCGCATTCGTCCGTGAACGGCAGCGACACGCCGCGTTTGCCGCGCAGCCAGCTTCGCGCCTCCATCAGCGGGAGCAGTCCACGCAATTCATCGCCGCTCGTCGCGACCACGTAGCGCGGCTCGAAGCCGTACGCTTCCGCCAGCGTCTTCGCCCATGCCGCGCTGTGGAAGAACGTCGCGTGCGGATGCGTCCAGAGCAGCGCGTCCCACGTCGTGTCCTCAATGGGATTCACGATCCGCAAATCCATCGAGGCCCCGGCGCAGGAAAGCGCGGGAGGCACGATGGAAATAGCGGGAGCGGCGGTCATGCGGTCACGAGAGATTTTTCCACCCAGGCGCGCACGGCACCCGCGACGTATTCCACCTGCTCCGGCGTGAGCTCGGGGAACATGGGCAACGAAACAAATTCATCCGCACAGCGTTCAGCCACGGGAAACGAGCCGCGTCCCAATCCGAGGGAGCGATACGCCTCCTGCAAATGCACCGGCACCGGATAGTGAATGCCGCAGCCGATGCCCTGCGCCGTCAGCGCGCGCATCAGTTCATCCCGTTTCGGCGCGCGAATCGCGTAGATGTGGAAGACATGGGTGCGCCCCGGCGCGGTCGTCGGCAAAATGATTTCGTCGAGGCCGGAGAGCAACTCGGTATAGTGCGCGGCGTGCTGGCGGCGCAGTTCGTTGCCAGCGGCGAGCCGCTTCAATTTGATCGAGAGCGCCGCACCTTGAATGCCGTCCATGCGACCGTTCCAGCCGATCATCGAGTGATGATATTTCTTCGCCTGGCCGTGGTCGCGGAGCGTGTCCATCTTCTGCTTCAACTCCGGACTGTTCGTCACGGACGCGCCGGCCTCGCCGAGCGCGCCGAGATTTTTGCCGGGATAAAAACTGAACGCACCCGCATCGCCAATGGTGCCGGCCTGACGGCCCTTGTATTCCGCGCCGTGTGCCTGACAGGCGTCCTCGACGATGGGCAGCTTGTGACGGCGCGCGATTTCCAGAATCGGGTCCATGTCCGCCGTCTGGCCAAAAAGCTGGACGGGAACAATCGCCTTAGTGCGCGGCGTGATGGCCTGCTCCAAGAGCGTCGCGTCCATCGTGTAAGTCTCCTCGTCAATGTCCACGAACACGGGCTTCGCGCCGCAGTAGCTGATCGCTTCCGCCGTCGCCATGAACGTGCCGGGGACAGTGATGACTTCATCGCCCGGCGCCACGCCAAGCGCGAGCAATGCGAACCACAGCGCATCCGTGCCGTTGCCGACGGCGCAGGTGTGCTTCGCGCCGCAGAACGTGGCGAACTCGCGCTCAAATTTCTCGACGTAGCTGCCGCCCGCGAAGGCGCTGGCGTCGATCACCGCCTCGATGGCGGCGCGCAATTCGTCACGCATCGGCTCGTGATGGAGCCGGAGATTAAGAAAGGGAACCTGCATGAGATTTTTTTGAATCAGACATTTTCCGCAGCACGCGCGCGGGATTGCCGGCGACAATCGCGCCGGCAGGAACATCTTTCGTGACTACGCTGCCCGCGCCGACAATGGCGCGCTCGCCGATGGTCAGGCCGCAAAGGATCGTGGCGTTCGAGCCGATGGATGCGCCGCGCTTCACGACCGTTTTTTCGCACGCCCATTCGGCATCGGTCTTCGGCAGACCCTCGTCATTCGTCGCGCGCGGGAAACGGTCGTTGGTGAACATCACGCCGTGGCCGACGAACACTTCGTCTTCGAGCGTCACGCCTTCGCAGAGGAACGAGTGGCTTTGAATCTTGCAGTTGTTGCCCACGACCGCGCCCTTCTGGATTTCCACGAACGTCCCGATGCGCGTGTCGTCGCCGATGGTGCAGCCGTAGAGATTGATGAAGCCGGGGAGCCGGACGTTCCGGCCCAGCTTCACATCGGCGGCGATGCGACAGAGAGGATTGGCTTCGCTGCTCATGGCTTGACGAGCTTGGGAATCACGTGGGCTGCGCCGTTTCTGGTCGCGGGCGAAGTCTTGGCCGCTGCGTCGAACTTCACGGCCGCGCCCTGCTGTTTCAGCGAGCGGGTGCAGGCTTCGAGCACGCGCACGACGTTCGCGCCGTGGACGCCGTCGGTCAGCGGCTGGCCGCCGGTGCGGATGCAGTCGAGGAAGTGCGAGCACTCCACCTTGAGCGGCTCCTCCTGCTTGATGTAGGGGATGTGGCTGTCGCCGTAGTGATAGGCGAAATGAAATTCTCCGAACGTGTCGTAGTGCGGCGGCACGGCATCGACGCGCATGTCGTAGATGCGGACCTTCTCCAACTGCTGCACGTCATCGTACACGATCATTTTGCGCGAGCCGACGATGGTCATCTCGCGGACTTTGCGCGGGTCGAGCCAGCTATTCTGCAAATTGGCGAACACGCCCTGATCGAAGTTCATGGACATGTTGGTCACGTCCTCGATGCCTTTGGTGACGTGGGAATTGCCCTGGCAGTTGACCGAGTTCGGCAACATGCCGGTGAGGTAGAAAATGATCGCGATGTCGTGCGGCGCGAGGTCCCAGGTGACGTTGATGGTGCGCTGGAACAAACCGAGATTCAGACGGCGGGCGTTGATGTAACGGATGTCGCCGATGTCGCCGGAGTCGATGATTTCTTTGATGCGGCGGACGGGCGCGGAATAGAGGTAGGTGTGGCCGACCATCAGCGTGAGGCTGAGCGAGGCGGCCAGTTCCACGAGTTCATCGCACTCGGCGGAGGAGGTCGCCATCGGCTTCTCGATGAAGACGTGTTTGCCCGCGAGCAGACTTTTCTTCGCCATCGCGTAATGCGTGTGGGCCGAGGTGGCGATCACGACCGCCTGCAAATCCGGGCGGGCGAGGAACTCCTGAAAATCCGTGTCCAACTCGACCTGCGGGTAGAGCGACTTGAGATGGTTCAGCCGCTTGATGTCGAGATCGCAAATGGCCAGCAGACGGCAGTCCGGCAGGTTGCTGAAATTGCGAATGAGGTTCGGCCCCCAGTAACCGCAGCCGACGACCCCGACATTGACGCGCGCTTTCATACTCAAAGGGTGGTGGCGGGACGGCCTTCCGGCTGGCGCGACACGGGCGGACGCGCGATCGGCGGACGGGATTTCGGACCATTTCGCTTCCGCTCCAGCACTTCACGGCTCTGCCGGAAGACGACCGGGAAGGTGCGGAACAAAATTGAAATGTCCTGACTGAGCGACAGCGTCTTCGCATAGCGCACATCAAAGGCCACCATTTCCGGGAAGGTCGTGCGGTTCTTGCCATTCACCTGCCACAGGCCGGTCAGGCCGGGGACGGCGCTCAGGCGCTGGCGATGTTCCGGCAGGTATTGCTCGAACTCGTAGCGGATGCACGGGCGCGGGCCGACGAGGCTCATTTCGCCGCGCAGGATGTTGAAGACTTGGGGCAGTTCATCCAAACCGCTGGCGCGGAGAATGGCGCCGAACTTGGAAACACGCTTGTCGTTGGCGTCCATTTTCTCCATCGGCACGTCCGAGTGGATGAGGGTGGAAAGGTATTCCTGATGCGACTTGGTTTCCGCGCAGTGCTCCATGGTGCGGAATTTGAAGAGCGTGAAGGGCTTCCCGCGCAGGCCGATGCGTTCCTGCCGGAAGAGAACATTGCCCCGGGAAGAAAACCGGACGCCCAGCGCGATGAAAACCATGACCGGCACCAGGGCCGGAGCGAGGAAAATCAGGCAGGCGAGGTCCAGTGCGCGCTTCCAAAACGGCAGCGGGTTGGGCGTCGAAGCCCACTCGTTGGATTCCGCCGTTCCTGACCGGCCTGCTGCGTTTATGTGCGTTCCCATCTTTTTGGTGCGGCGGTCGGTCCAGTTCTACGTAACCCTAGAACCCATCTGGTGCGACAGCTAACACGCTAGGTTGTAGCCGCCGCCGTTCTCACCCGTCAATGCGCCGGGTCGTGTGTGCCCCACGCTGCACCCTACGGTATTTACCCTTACGCTGTTCGACGCCCGGAGATTTATCGACCGGAACTTCCCGCCGACTGACCGCCTTCGCATAGTGCCGTTTGCCCCCCGGTCGCTCAAGGCAAATGTAGGAGTTTTGTAGGAGGTTATCACCCCATGCCGTAGGGACTTAGGAAGCGTGGACACGGCATGTCCTTTGCAAAACGGCTCTCCGTGATTTGGCTCATCTTCAACCTGTGCCGACGGCTCCGCGCCGTGCTGCCCGGACTGATCATTTTATTTTCCCAGTGTTTCGCGGACGCGGCGACGCTGCTGTGGGATCGGAACACCGAAACCAACGTCGTCGGCTACCGCGTTTATGTGGGCAGGGTGTCCCGTGCGTACGACTTGGTTTTGGACAGGGGCAATTCCACCTCGGCTGAGGTTCCTACAACCCCCGGGATGAACTATTTCGCCGTCACCGCCTACGACCAGGACGGGTTGGAAAGCGGCTACTCGGCGGAAGTCACTTACCAGGACGGCGTCGCAAACCTCCCGCCCACGACCGCCACGGAAAGTTACACCACGCCGCGCAACGTCACCCTGAACGTCCCCGGCCCCGGCCTGCTGGCGAATGATTCCGATCCCGAAGGCCAGCCCCTGAACGCCGTGCTCGTGAGCAACCCGGCCCACGGCACGCTGGTCTTGGGCGCGAACGGCAGCTTCACTTACACGCCCGCTGCGAATTACAGCGGCCCGGACAGTTTCGCCTACCAGGCCAGCGACAGCGTGGCCGCTTCCGGCGCGACCACCGTGTTCCTGACCGTCACCACCCCGCCACCGGGCAACACAACTCCCGTGGCCCAGAACGACACCTACACCGTCACGAAAAACACCACGCTCAACGTCAGCGGCTCCGGCGTGCTGGCCAACGATTCCGACGCCGACGGCCAGCCGCTCACGGCCATTCTGGTCAACGCGCCGAACAATGGCGTGTTCAACCTCAACGCCAGCGGCAGCTTCAGCTACACGCCGTTGAACCAGTTCGTCGGCACCGACACCTTTCAATACCAGGCCGGCGACGGGCTTACCTCCGCCGTCGCCACCGTGACCATCAACGTCACCGGCACGGCCACGACCAATTCCCCGCCCGCGCCGCAGCCCGACGGCTACGTCATCGCGAAGGACACCACGCTCGCGGTCAGCGCCGGCTCCGGCGTGCTGGCCAACGACTCCGACCCGGACGGCAACGCTCTCGTCGCGGTGCAATACGGTTTCGCCGTCCGCGGTGAAGTGACCCTCTACTCCGACGGCAGCTTCAACTACACGCCCACGAACAATTTCACCGGCACCGACACGTTTGCCTATCGCGCCACAGACGGCCTGAGCGTCTCCGCCCTCGTGTCCGTGAGCATCACCATCACCGGCGCACCGGCGGCGAACACCGCGCCTGTGGCGCAGGCGGACAGCTACGGCGTGAGAAAAAACGGGACGCTGAACATCCCGGTGACTGGCGTGCTCGCGAATGATTCGGACGTGGATGGCAACCCGCTCACGGCGCAACTCGTGTCCGGGCCGGCGAACGGTTCGCTCACGCTGAACGCGAACGGCAGCTTCACCTTCACGCCCGCAGCGGGCTACGCGGGCGGCGACAGTTTTGTTTATCGTGCGAATGACGGCGCGCTGAACTCCGCGAACACCACGGTGACACTTTCCATCACGAACATCGCGCCCGTCGCGCAGCCCAACAGCTACGCGACCGCGAAAAACATCGGGCTCACCATCAATGCCGCCACCGGCGTGTTGAACAACGACAGCGATGCGAACGGCGACGCGCTCACCGCCTCCGTCGTGACCGCGCCCGCAAACGGTTCACTGAACTTGAACGCGAACGGCGGCTTCACCTTCACGCCCACGGCGAATTATGTCGGCGCGGACAGCTTCACCTATCGCGCGAGCGACGGCACCGCGTTCTCCGCCAACACCACCGTTTCGCTTACGATCAACAACTCGAACGGCGCGCCGGTCGCTGTGGCTGACAGTTATTCGCTCGCCAAAAATTCCACGTTGAACATTCCAGCGGCGGGCGTCCTGGCGAATGACTTGGACCCGGATGGCAATCCGCTCACCGCCGTGCTCGTGTCCGGCCCGGCGAACGGTTCGCTCACGTTGAACGCGAACGGCAGCTTCACCTTCACACCCACGGCAGGTTTCGCAGGCAACAGCAGCTTCACTTACCGCGCGAACGACGGCACGGCGAACTCCGCGAATGCGACGGTCGCTCTCTCAGTCACGAACATCGCGCCGGTCGCGCAGGCGGACAGTTACGAGACGGTGAAAAACATCGGACTCACCATCACGCCCCTCGTGGGCTTGCTGAACAACGACAGCGATGCGAACGGCGACGCGCTCACCGCCTCGGTCGTGACTGCGCCCGCGCGCGGCGCGCTCACGCTGAATGCGAACGGCAGTTTCACTTTCACGCCGGCGGCAAATTACATTGGCTCCGACAGCTTCACCTACCGCGCCAGCGACGGCGCCGCCTTCTCGCCTGCCACGCTCGTGCTGCTCACGATTGATAACTCCAATGCCGCGCCCGTCGCCGTGACCGAGTCGTATTCGCTCGCGAAAAATCTTCCGCTCACCGTCGCAGGCTCCGGCGTGCTCGCGAATGATTCGGACGCGGACGGCCAGCCGCTCACCGCGTCGCTCGTCACCAGCCCGGCGAACGGCGCGATCACGTTGAACGCCAACGGCAGCTTCACCTTCACGCCCACGCCGGGCTACGCGGGCAGCGACAGTTTCATCTACCGCGCCAGCGACGGCACCACCAACTCCGCGAACACCACGGTGAATCTCACCATCACCAACACGCCGCCCGTCGCCATCGCCGACAGCTACACCACGCTGAAAAACATCGGGCTCACCATCGGCGCCGCCGCCGGCCTGCTCGCGGACGACGCGGATGCGAACGACGACACCCTCACCGCTTCCGTCCTGGCCGCGCCCGCGCACGGCTCGGTCACGGTGAATGCCAACGGCAGTTTCACCTTCACGCCCACGGCGAACTACGTCGGCCCGGACAGTTTCACGTATCGCGCGAATGACGGCTCTGCGTTCTCGGCCGCGGCCACGGTCTCGCTCACGATCAACAACTCGAACGCCGCACCGGTCGCCGTGACCGACTCGTATTCGCTCGCGAAAAATCTTCCGCTCACCGTCGCGGCGGCAGGCGTGCTGGCGAATGATTCCGACGTGGACGGTCAGCCGCTCACGGTCGCGCTCGTCGCCGGACCGGCGAATGGTTCGCTCACGTTGAACGCGAACGGCAGTTTCAGTTTCACGCCCGCGCCGGGCTTCGCGGGCAGCGACAGCTTCACCTACCGCGCGAGCGACGGAGCCACGAACTCGGCGACCGCGACCGTGAATCTTTCCATCACGAACACGCCGCCCGCCACCGGCGCGGATAGTTACGTCACGTTGAAAAACATCGGGCTGACCATCGCGGCTTCAGGCGTGCTGAACAACGACACCGACGCGAACGGCGACGCGCTCACCGCGTCCCTCGTGACTTCGCCGGCGCACGGCGCGCTCGCGCTGAATGCGAACGGCAGTTTCACCTTCACGCCGGCGGCAAACTACACCGGCGCGGACAGCTTCACGTATCGCGCGAACGATGGGACCGCCTTCTCCATCGCCACCACCGTCGCGATCGCGATCAACACCTCGAACGCCGCGCCCGTGGCCGTGGCCAACGCCTACTCGCTCGCGAAAAATCTTCCGCTGACCGTCGCGGCGGCGGCAGGCGTTCTAGCGAATGATTCGGACGTGGACGGCAATCCGCTCACGGCCCAACTCGTGTTCGCCCCGGCGAACGGTTCGCTCACGCTGAACGCGAACGGCAGTTTCACCTTCACGCCCACAGCGGGCTTCGCGGGCAGCGACAGTTTTGTTTATCGTGCGAATGACGGTGCGCTGAACTCCGCCAACACCACGGTCACGCTCTCGATCACCAACATCGCGCCCGTCGCCAACTCCGACAGCTTCGTCACGTTGAAAAACATCGGGCTGAATGTCGCCGCTCCTGGCCTGCTCGCGGACGACACGGACGCGAATGGCGACGCGCTCACCGCGTCCGTCGTGACTGCGCCCGCGAACGGCGTGCTGAACTTGAACGCGAACGGCGGCTTCACTTTCACGCCCACAGCGAACTACGTCGGCGCAGACAGCTTCACGTATCGCGTCAGCGACGGCACTGCGTTCTCCGCCGCCACCACTGTCTCGCTCTCGATCAACAACTCGAATGGCGCGCCAGTCGCCGTCGCGGATTCCTACTCGATGATGAAGAGCACGCCGCTCACGGTTCCGGCGGCGGGAGTCCTGGCGAATGATTCCGACCCGGACGGCAATCCTCTCGTCGCGGCGCTCATCTCCGGCCCGGCGAACGGCGCGCTGACACTAAACGCGAACGGCAGCTTCACCTTTACTCCGGCGGCGAATTACGTCGGTGCGGACAGCTTCACCTACCGCGCCAGCGACGGTTCCTCCAACTCGGCGAACACCACGGTGACGCTCTTGATGACCAACACCGCGCCCGTCGCGCAGCCGGAAAGTTACATCACGGCGAAGAACGTCGCGCTCAGCGTGGCCGCGTCCGGCGTGCTGGCGAATGACTCCGACGCGGACGGCCACGCGCTGACCGCCGCGCTCGTCAGCGGCCCGGCGAACGGCGCGCTCACGTTGAACGCGAACGGCAGTTTCACCTTCACTCCCACGGCGGGCTACACGGGCGGCGACAGTTTTGTCTATCGCGCGAATGACGGCGCGGCGAACTCCGCAAACATCACGGTGGCGATTTCTATCACCAACACCGCGCCGGTCGCGCAGCCGAACGGCTACGCGACGAGCAAGAACATCGGGCTGAACATCACCGCCGCACTCGGCGTGCTGGCCGATGACACGGACGCGAACGGCGACGCGCTCACCGCCGCGCTCGTGACCGCGCCCGAGCACGGCACGTTGAGCTTGAGCGCGAACGGCAGCTTCACCTTCACGCCCACGGCAAATTATACCGGCGCGGACAGCTTCACCTATCGCGCCAGTGACGGCACCGCGTTCTCGGCGAACACCACGGTCACGCTCACGATCAACAACTCGAACGGCGCGCCGGTCGTCGTGGCGGACAGTTTCGCGCTGGCGAAGAACACGCCGCTGACTGTCGCGGCGGCGGGCTTGCTCGCGAATGACTCCGACCCGGACGACGATGCGCTCTCCGCCGTGCTGGTCACCGGCCCGACGCGCGGCGTGCTGAACTTGAACGCGAACGGCGGCTTCACCTTCACGCCCAACGCGAACTACGTCGGCGCGGACAGCTTCACGTATCGCGCCACGGACGGCTCGGCGAACTCCGCGAACGCAACGGTGACGCTCTCGATCACCAACACCGCGCCGGTCGCGAATCCGGAAAATTATTCGACCGCAAAAAATCTTCCGCTCGTGGTGCCGGCGTCCGGCGTGCTCGCGAACGACACGGACGCGGAGGGCAACGCCCTCACCGCCGCGCTGGTCGGCAGCGCGACGGGCGGCTCGGTTTCACTGGGCGCGAACGGCGGCTTCACGTTCACGCCGGCGGCGGGATTCGCGGGCACGGCCTCGTTCACCTACCGCGCGAATGACGGCACGGCGAACTCGGCGAACGCCACGGTCTCCATCGCCATCACGAACATCGCGCCCGTCGCGCAGCCGGACAGTTACACGACGAGCAAGAACATCGGCCTGAGCATCCTCGGCCTCGGCGTGCTGGCGAATGACTCGGACGCGAACAGCGACGCGCTCACCGCCGCAGTCGTGACGACGCCCGCACACGGCACGCTGGCGCTGAACGCGAACGGGCGTTTCACCTTCACGCCCGTCGCGAATTACACCGGCCTGGACAGCTTCACCTATCGCGCCAGCGACGGTTCGGCTTTCTCCGCGCCGGTCACGGTGACGATTACGATCAACAACTCCAACGGCGCGCCGGCCGTGGTCGCGGAAAGTTTCTCGCTCGCGAAAAACGCTTCGCTCACCGTCGCGGCGGCGGGCGTGCTGGCGAATGATTCTGATCCCGATGGCGACGCGATGACAGCGGCGCTCGTGAGCGGCCCGGCGCATGGCGTGTTGAACTTGAGCGACAACGGCGGGTTCACGTTCACGCCCGAGGCGGGCTACGCGGGCGGCGACGGTTTCGTTTATCGCGCGAGCGATGGAACGGTCAGTTCGGCCAACGTCACGGTCACGCTCTCGATCACGAACATCGCGCCGGTCGCGCAACCGGACAGTTTCGCCACGGCGAAGAACATCGGCCTTACCGTGGCCGCCGCGTCTGGCCTGCTCGTCAACGACACCGATGCGAATGGCGACGCGCTTACCGCGTCCGTCGTCACCGCGCCCACGCGCGGGTCGCTCACGCTGAACACCAACGGCAGTTTCACCTTCACGCCCACGGCGAATTACGTCGGCGCGGACAGCTTCACGTATCGCGTCAACGACGGCACCACCTTCTCCGCCGCGACCACGGTGTCGTTGATGATCAACAGCTCGAACGCCGCGCCGGTCGCGGTCGCGGACAATTTCACGCTGGCCAAAAACTCGACGCTCCAGGTTCCGGCGTTCGGCGTGCTGGCGAATGATTCCGATCCGGACGGCGAAATTCTCGCCGCCACGCTGGTCAGCGGCCCGACGCGCGGCGCGCTGACGTTGAACGCGAACGGCAGTTTCAGTTACACGCCCACGGCGGGCTACGTGGGCAGCGACAGCTTCACGTATCGCGCGCAGGACGGCGCGCTGACCTTCGCAAACGCCACGGTGACGCTCTCGATCACCAACACCGCGCCCGTCGCGCACGCGGACAGTTTCACGACCGCGAAAAACATCGGCTTCACCATCGCCGCCCCGGGCCTGCTCGCGGATGACACGGATGCGAATGGCGACGCGCTCACCGCGTCCCTCGAAACTGCGCCGCCGCACGGCACGCTGGAGTTGAATGACGACGGCAGCTTCACCTTCACGCCCGCCGCAAATTTCACCGGCTCCGGCACGTTCACGTATCGCGTGCATGACGGCGCGGCGTTCTCGCCCGCCGCCACCGTGACCATCGTGGTCAACAACTCGAACACCGCGCCCGTGGCCGTGACGGACAGTTACTCCACGCCGCGCAACACCAAGCTGACCGTGGGCGAAGTGGCGGGCCTGCTCGCGAACGACACCGATGTGGACGAGGACGTGCTGACGGCGGTGCTGGTCAGCCCGCCCGCGCGCGGCACGCTGGCGTTGAGCGCGGACGGCAGCCTGACCTACACGCCGACGAATAATTTTCACGGCCCGGACAGTTTCGCCTACCGCGCGCACGACGGCACGACGAACTCCGCGACCACCACGGTCACGCTCACGGTGCTGCCGCCGCCGAACGTCGCGCCCGTGGCCCGCAACGAAAACTATTCCGTCCTTCGCAACACCGCCTTGACCGTCGCGCCCGCCGGGGTGCTGGCGAACGACACGGACGCGGACGGCAACGCGCTGACGGCCGTGCTCGTCGGCGAGCCGGCGCACGGCACGGTCACGGTGCAGGCGAACGGCGGTTTCAGCTACACGCCGGTGGCGAACTACACCGGCGCGGACAGCTTCACGTATCGCGCGCTCGACGGGGTGACGAACTCGGGCGTGGCCACGGTCTTCATCACCGTGCAATTGCCGTTGAACACCGCGCCGGTCGCGCGCGGCGAAAATTATTCCGTGGTCCGCGGCGCGACGCTGAACGTGGGCGCGTTCAACGGCGTGCTGGCCAACGACACGGACGCGGACGGCCAGGCGCTCACCGCCACGCTGCTCGTGCCGGTGGCGCACGGCACGCTGGTGCTCGCGCCGGGCGGCAGCTTCAGCTACACGCCGCGCGCGGATTTCACGGGCGTGGACGGCTTCAGCTACCG